>RFMS01000012.1 GCA_009927575.1 Actinomycetota bacterium | reverse complement strand
CTAGCTAAATCTTCTGGTGCACCCATTCCGCAAATTACTTTGGTGCCGATTTCAATCAGTGCTGAATGGGAATATGTTTTCGAATTAGACAAACTTTGCCTCGACTAATCCCAACTCGCCAAAGTCAACGCTCACTAAATCGCCTGGTTGTACAAAACAATGTCCAGTACATGTTCCAGTGCTGACATATTCTCCTGCGAATACATCTCTGCCCCGCTCGCGAAGCCAATTAACCATCCACGTCAGGCTTGTAACCGGGTGGCCCATTGCTTGAATTCCTTGTCCTGACTTTATGTAGGAACCATTCACATAAAGATCGATATTTGCTTTTGGTAGATCTATCTCTTCCCAATTCTTCACTTTATTTCCAACGACAAATGCCGCGCCACCTGCGTTGTCATACATTCCACCAAAGTATCCACTGAGGCTGTACCAATCTTCAAATACGGAATCACCGATCTCAATTACAGGTGCTAAATATTCAATACCTGCGCGCAAATCTGCCTCGCTGTAAGCCTTGTCGCGAACCGGAAAATCTTGACCAAGTTGAAATGCAAATTCACATTCACACAAACGGTAATTAACAAAAAACTCTGAAGGAACTTCCGCAGGGCTCATCATCACAGATCGAGTAAAGAGACGACCTGGCGATGGACTTGGAATATTTTCTGCCTTTCTTACATCCATGCTGGCTGCGCCAACTTTCCACCCTGCTCCTTCCCAGCCCAGCGCGTATTCCAATTTCAAAATTACTTCTTCCATCGACTTCCACGATCTAGCTCGTAAATGTTCTGGCATAACTACTGGCGTTCGATTTTTTCTGCCGGTGGCAATTAAGTTAATGAGTTCGTCGATTTCGTCAGGAGTTAAATCACTCTCTCGCGGAGACGGTTTTGATCCGCCCGGTGGAGTTGGACCATGAATTAATCGACCTCTATCGCTTAGATAATCAAGTCTTGGCTTATGTTTATTAGCTCTGATTATTTCCAGACGTTCTTTTTCGTAAGTATTCATTAACAAACGAATCTAACTTCAACGTAATGCCTTGTCAACAGTTAACATGATTAGAAATGCAGTTATTTACCTCGACCAAGAAATTCATTTATCACCTGAGATAAGAATGTTTGTACTTCTGCTGCGATTTCAGGAGCGATACCGGCAAGTGCATTAAATCCATGAATCGCACCTTCATACTCTTTGAAGGTGACTTTGACGCCAGCTTGTTTGAGGAGGTTTGCATAATGCTCACCATCATCAGCAAGTGGGTCATATTCGGCGGTGACAATGACTGCTGGAGCTAAACCTGCAAAGTTTGTCGAAGTGGCAGGAAATGCATAAGGGTGATTAAGGAATTTTCCGTTATCTGAGTATTGGTTTCATACCAGCGCATTACTTTCGAAGTTAAGCCATACCCTTCTGAGTTATTGATTGCACTTGGAAGAGACCCATCGTGTCCAGTGCATGGATAGACCAACATTTGAAAAGCTAGATCTATTAGTTTTTCATCGCGACATTTCATCGCAACTCCTGCAGCAAGATTTCCACCAGCGCTATCACCACCCACTCCGATCTTGGTGGGATCGATATTTAATGACGAGGCATTTTTACTACCCATTCAAGTGTGGTGTAGCAATCATCGAATGGTGTTGGGAATGGATGCTCGGGAGCTTTTTGATATTGAACTTGAATGACAACCATATGTGCTTTGTTTGCAATGGACCGGACAGTCGGTTCAAAGCCATCCATATTTCCGATAACCCAACCGCCACCATGAAAGTACACAAGCACGGGAAGATTTGGTTCATCACTTGGTCGATAGATGCGTATCGGTAAGTAACCAGTTAGCCCTGCAATGTTCCGATGTTCGATGCTATGAATTGGTTCAGGGATTCCAATAAATGCCGGGTTTGGCATCGTAAGACTTCTAAATTCCGCAACAGAAACTTCCCATGGGGCAGGAATATTCGCTTTGGCTCGGATATCGAGATATCTGCGAAATTCTTCTCTGAGCATTTCGTTAGTTTATCTATCGAGAGAAGCAGCGTCGGGATTGCTGATACTTGCTCGGCCCGCTTCAAGTCGTGCGATAGGAACTCGGAAAGGTGAGCAAGAAACGTAATCCAAGCCAACGTTATGGAAGAAGTGGATGGATTCAGGATCGCCACCATGTTCACCACATACTCCAAGATGGAGATTTGGATTGACTGAACGACCTCGTTCAGCTGCAATCTTTACAAGTTCGCCAACACCAAATTCATCGATCGTTTCAAATGGCGAAATCGTGAAGACTCCTAATTCAAAGTATCGCGAGAAGAATTCTGCTTCAACATCATCTCGAGAAAATCCCCATGTGGTTTGAGTAAGGTCATTTGTGCCAAAGCTAAAGAAATCTGCGACTGGTCCAATGCGGTTAGCAGTGAGGGCGGCGCGTGGAAGTTCAATCATTGTGCCAATCTCGATTGGTAGATCAAGTTTCTTCTCGTGCGCAATTTTCTGGATAACATGTTCTGCTGCTGCGAGTAATGCGAAGTTCCATATGTGAACCAACAAGTGGAATCATGATTTCAACTCGTGGATTTAAACCTCGAGTTATTAATTCAGCCATCGCTTCCGCAATTGCACGAACTTGAAGTTCATAAAGTCCAGGTGAGACTAGTCCGAGGCGAACACCGCGCAATCCGAGCATTGGATTAGATTCATGCATTAATTCGACTGCATGGAGCAGAGCGTCATCCTCGTCATTCACGGTATTACGTTCGCGATTGAGCGCAGACTTCACACGAAGTTCACTGATGTCAGGGAGAAATTCGTGAAGTGGTGGATCAAGAAGTCGAATGGTGGTTGAAAGTCCATCCATCTCTTCTAGGATTTTGATGAAATC
>RFMS01000180.1 GCA_009927575.1 Actinomycetota bacterium | reverse complement strand
CGCAACAAGAAATGCCACTGGCGTCGCTAATCCGAGAGCGCATGGGCAGGCGATGACTAATACCGCTACAGCTGTGGCAATTGATCGCTGGAGCGAATACCCAGAGAAGTACCAGAGCGCAAAAGTCCCAGCTGCGATAACAAGTACAACGGGAACGAAGAATGAACTGATGCGATCTGCTAATTGTTGAAGCGGCGCTTTCTCCGTTTGCGCAGTGAGCACCATCTGCGTAATTCGTGAGAGTTCAGTGTCTTTGCCAATTCGTTCAGCTCGAATAACAACGCGACCATTGAGATTGATCGCACCACTGATTACGGCAGAACCTGGCGCAATATCAATCGGAAGTGATTCACCGGTAAGGAGAGAGTTATCGACCGAACTCTTTCCTTCAATGACGGTGCCATCTGTCGGAAATCGTTCGCCAGGTTTTACTACACAGAGATCGCCAATCTCCAACGATTCAATTGGTGCAATAACAGTCTCGCTACCACGAACTATTGACACTTCTTTTGGATTGAGTGAAGGAGATGTGAGAGCGCGCTACCTGCTCGCTTCTTAGCTTTGCTTTCAAAATATCGACCAAGCACAATAAAGAAGAGAACGCCTGCCGCAACTTCGGTATAGAGATCACCAGCACCGGTGGAGTTTGCATAGATCGACCAACCATAAGCAGAGAGTGAACCGAGCGAGACCAAAGTATCCATCGTGGGATGAGTGATATTTCGTAACGCGCTCGATGAATTGGCCAGGCGATAATAAAAATAATTGGCGCAGTAAGTCCGATGGCAACCCATCCGACTGCAGAATAGAGCGGTGTTGGAAGTGCGAATCGATCAAGCAGAGAAAGTGTTTGCTCATCAACCCAATGATGAAGTGACATCACCATTGAGATAGCAATGACTGGCGCAGCAAAGAGGCCGGCAAAAAATACTCGCCACCCCATTCGCTTTGTCCGAGAAAAACTCTCGCTCTCATCACTAAGAAGAGTTGCGCCGTAACCAGCCTTCTTCACTGTTGCAATGAGTTCTTTTTCAGTGACATTAATTGGCGCGAGAATATGAGCGGTTTCTGTTGCAAAATTAACGGTTGCGCTGACGCCTTCAATTGAATTGAGAGAGCGTTCAATCGTTGCAACGCATGCAGAGCAGGACATACCTTCAAGGCGAAGATCGGTCTGTTCTAACGTTGCCATGTCGCCATTCTTTCAGTAGTGCGTCTAATCTTTCAGAGAAAATCTAATCTTTCAGTGAAAATTGATGAGAGTTACTTGAGCGCGTTGAGGAATGGCTCATGAAGTGCGCCATTACTCGATACCCCGCTTGAGCCAAACGGTCCTTTAACTCCTTCTAGTGAGGAGTATCGACCGCCGGCTTCGCGAACAATAATGTCGAGCGCAGCCATATCCCAGAGCGCAAGTGATGGTTCGGCAGCGATATCGACAGCGCCTTCGGCAACCAACATATGCGACCAATAATCGCCATAACCACGTGTGCGCCAGACATGTGACATGACCGAGAGAAATTTCTCTTTCTTATTTCCCCAACCATCGAGATCGGAGTAGGCAAGTGATGCATCAGAGAGCGCAGCTACTTTTGACACGGATAATTTTCGGGGCGCTTCATTATTGACGACCAGATATGAACCGAAATCTTTTGCCGCATACCAACGTCGAAAGAGTTCAGGCGCGCTACACACACCGACAACTACTTCACTATTTTCGACGAGTGCAATCAGCGTTCCCCACGTCGGTACACCTCGAAGAAAATTCTTTGTGCCATCGATCGGGTCAATCACCCAATAGCGATCTGGTTTCTTCTCACTGCCACCAAACTCTTCGCCAATGATGTGATCATTGGGGCGAGCGATCGCCATCAATTCTCGAAATTTTTTCTCAACCGAACGATCGGCATCGGTGACCGGAGTGTTATCTGGTTTTGTCACTATTTCTAAATCGAGCGCGCGGAAACGATCTCGAGTGATCAGATCAGCGGCATCTGCTAACTCCAACGCGAGTGAGAGATCTGCAGAGTAATCAGGTGCTGACATAGTCAGAGTCTATTTATTTCAGACGAGTCGAGCACACGACGTAAGCTCGCAAGTCGTTCACTACGTTGCGGCGAACCATCTGCCCAAGCATTGAGGCGCAATCTGGCTCGATAGTTGCGATTTTATGCGTGCAATTCTTTGGGCATGCGGTTGCAACCTCAGCAAGATCACTGAAAGACGAGAGCACTCGTTCTATTTCAATGTGGTGTAAACCAAATGATCGAACGCCAGGAGTATCGATAATCCACCCCGAGTTGAGATGGAGCGCAGTAGCGCTCGATGATGTATGTCGGCCACGACCAGTGACGTCATTGACATCTCCAGTTGCGCGGACAGTTGATTCAAGTAAGGCATTCACAAGCGTTGATTTACCCACGCCAGAATGTCCGATGAGTACCGACGTTTTCTCTGCAAGTAGTCCTCGGAGTTGATCGAGCGAATCGCCGCGTTGTAATTGCATCGTTGGTATACCGAGCGCTTCGTAGAGATGTAAAAATTCCGAAGCATCAGCGAGATCTCGTTTAGTAATCAGAAGTAACGGTTCAATTCCTTGATCAAATGCAACAACTAAACATCGATCAACAAAGCCTGCGCGAGGTTCAGGGTTTGCAGCAGCGACAACAATCACCATCTGGTCAACGTTGGCGACAATCATCCGCTCAAAGCCCACGCCATCATCGACTGTTCGCGTTAAGGAATTCTTTCGCTCATAGACCGAAACTATTCGCGCCAGCGTTCCTTCTTTTCCTGATGTATCGCCAACCAGTGCGACCTGATCACCAACGACAACTGAGTTCTTTCCTAATTCGCGTGCTTTCATCGCGCTTACCGTGACGCCATCTTCAGTCACACACGTACTTCGACCTCGATCTACTTGAACAACAAATGCGCGAATTGCGCTCTCATGAGTTGGCCGATCTTTACTGCGCGGTCGAGTCGATCGCGCTGGACGAACACGTGCATCCGATTCATCAAATCGGAAATTGCGCGAATTACTCCGTCGAGAATGAGTTGCCACTAGTTCTGGCCACCGACTACTAATTCACTCCACATCGAAGCAAAGTTTGGCAGCGTTTTTCGCGTCGTTTCAATATTTTCAACGCTACTCCTTCAGTGAGAAGGCCAATAACCGCGCCAGCAGTTGCTAATCGATGATCGTCGTAGGTATGAAACTCGCCCCCATGAAGTGGCGCTGGAGTGATGTGAAGTGCGCTCTCTTCTTCACGCACGGATCCACCGAGTCGATTTATCTCAGTTGTTAACGCGGTTAATCGATCTGTTTCATGGAGTCGAAGATGGGCAATACCGCGAAGCGAGGATGGCGAATCAGCGAGTGCAGCAAGTGCTGCAATCGCAGGAGTGAGTTCACCAACATCGTGCAGATCAATATCGATGCCGTGAATGTGACCAGAACTTGTCACTGTTAAATCAGAAGTGTTGCCGCGTTGAGTGTGCGTAACCACTCCACCCATGCGAGTTAATATCTCTCGTAATTGATCGCCAGGTTGAGTTGTCTGGTTCGGCCAATCTTTAATCGTGACACTTCCACCGCAGACCATTGCAATAGAAGAAATGGCGCAGCATTAGAAAGATCTGGTTCGATTGTTAAATCTTGTCCCACTAAACCGCCAGCAGAAATTTTCCACTCATAAGTTCCTGCGACAGGTTCACTTATTGTTGCACCAAAGCTGCGGAGCATCTGAACTGTCATTTCAATATGTGGCATGGATGGCAGCGAGCTACCGACATGACGAACAGTTATTCCTTCTCGAGTGGCAGGGCCAATTAACATCAATGCGGAGAGAAATTGGCTTGATGAACTTGCATCAATCTCAACAACTCCGCCACGAATAGCCGGTTGTGAGTTGTGGCACCGCCATTAATAGTTATCGGCAATCGATATTTTCCGCCATGTTCAATACTTGTGCCGAGCGCTTCGAGCGCAGCTATAACCGGGCCAAGTGGTCGCTCGTGAGATCGAGGATCGCCATCAAAATGAACAAGCCCTTGTGCAAGTGCTGCAACCGGCGGGAGAAAACGCATCACCGTTCCAGCATTTCCCACATCAATGGATACTGGACCACGAAGAGGTTGCGGGGTAATAGTCCAGATTAAATGGCCATCCGGCGCTGTTGATTCATCAATTCGCACACCTAATCCACGAAGCCCTGCGACCATTAATTCACTATCTCGACTTACTAATGGTTTATGTAATGTCGTGGGCGAACTTGCTAATGAAGCGAGAATTAAGGCGCGATTAGTTACCGATTTTGAGCCAGGAATTTCGACAGTCAGATTCACTGGTCGTTTTCCTCGATACGGTGCGCGCCACATGTGCTCAGTCTACTAGTCTGACTTTATGTGCGGTCGCTTCGCTCTGACGACAAATGAAGCAGAACTCGTTGAAGAATTTTCAATTACCGGAGTTTCGTCATCGCGCGATCCGCTACCAGCAAATTGGAATATCAAACCAACGGAAGAGATTTACATTATTCGTCATGGTGAGAAGTGAATCGAATTCACGAGAACTCACACATGTTTCGTGGGGATTAATCGCGCCGTGGAGTAAGAGCGAGAGCGATGCAGTGAAGAGTCAGTCGCAGGCAATTAATGCTCGATCGGAATCAATTCACGAAAACCAACGTTTAAGCGAGCGTTCTCCCGATCGCGTTGTCTCATACCGGCAACTGGATATTACGAATGGGCAACCGAACTTGGTCGATATAAAACAAAGCAACCTGTCTTTATCTCGCGCGATGATTCGCGGAATCTGGCATTTGCAGGAATCTATGATCGATGGATCTCTCCACAAGGTGTGGTTCGAGAGAGCGCTGCGATTATTACTCGCGAAGCTGTTGAACCGCTCGCAACAGTCCATCATCGGATGCCGCTCTTTCTTCCGCAATCGACATGGAGTGATTGGTTGTCACCTGACATCACAGATGTTCATGATGTTCGTTCATTAATGAACGTTGAAAAACCTGCAGATCACCTTCGCTTCTGGCCGGTCAGAGAATTGGTCAATTCAATTCGTAACAATGGACCTGAGTTGATCGACAAGATTGAACTAGGAGAGCCCGAGACTCTTTTTTAAGTTTCGTACCGAGCGTGAACGTAGGCGAGTAAAAGTAGGCGAGTATTTAGCGGGAATATTCTCGCCAACCTCTCGGTTATGCACGAATGTATTGAGTTCTCTACATCCGGTCAGATCCACTAAAACTCAATATATGTGCTCGGAAAATAGTGCGGAGGCGGTGAGAATTCTTTGCCAGTAACCTTGGACCTCATGGAGCGGATTAACGAACTAGAAGCTGGTGGCGTAGCCACTGGTGAATTAGTTCGCGTCGATCGCGAAAAAGAATCAGTCGCGCAACGTACTAAGCGTTTTGAACGCGACGCACTTCAATACACCGACCAGCTCTACGCAGCAGCGCTTCGCTACACCAAGAATTCCGCGGATGCCCAAGACCTTGTGCAAGATACCTACGCAAAAGCGTTTACCTCTTTTCATCAATTTGAACCAGGCACCAATCTCCGTGCATGGATGTATCGCATTCTTACAACAACGTTTATCAACAGTTATCGCAAAGCCCAACGTTCACCAAAACTATCTGACGGCGATCTCACTGATGCTGATCTCTTCGCCTCCGCATCCCACACCAGCAATCTTGGAAAATCAGCGGAAGTAGAAGCGCTAGAGAATCTTCCCGATAGCGATATCAAACGCGCACTACAAGAGATTCCAGAAGAGTTCCGCATCGCGGTTTATCTCGTCGATGTTGAAGGTTTCTCCTATAAAGAAGTTGCTGAAATCGTTGGCGTTCCAGCAGGAACAGTGATGTCACGCCTTCATCGTGGTCGCAAACAACTCCGTGAAAAATTGGCAGAGTATGCGCGCGAACTTGGTTATGGCGCTCCTGTCCAAAAGAACGGCGGTGAGTCATGACCCCCGAGCTGCAATGTAACTGCAACGATGTCATGGGTTCGATGCTCGTATTCATCGATAATGAAATTGATGATTCAGCCCAATTCAATGCGATCGCATTCCATCTTCAAGATTGCCCAACATGCCGTGAAGCGGTCGAGTTTGAACGTACGCAACTAAATCTCATCCGTTCCTTGCTTACACGTTCATGCTTTGAAACTGCGCCAACGGAATTACATGACCGCATTCATAGCCAATTGAGCGCACTCGAGGCTCAGATCATTGCGCAACAAGGATTTGTGGCTCAGACCGAGATCTTCACCCAGTATTCGCGAACAGAAATCACTGTCGATGGCGAGACTCAGATAATTGAAACTACCCACGAAATTCGTCGAGATTTCCCGTTTTAACTAGATTCATTTAATTTTCTCGCGAAATTTCCCTATCTATTAGGGAGAGATTCAGCGGTTATGACCGCAATTGTGGGTAAGTTATCGAACATGAACTCTCACCCCACACAGGTACGAGCTGAAATGGTCGCTACCGTGCACTCACTTGCTGTTTCAGTGGGAGATCTCGTCACGCCAGGAACCACGCTATTAATTCTGGAATCGATGAAGATGGAGATTCCAGTCCTTGCTGAAATTGCAGGTCGAGTTGAAGAGGTAGCGGTTGCACCTGGTGACACGATTCAAGAAGGCGATCTCTTGATTCGCTTAAGTGAGAGTGCGTAACAGAGATGCTCTTTGAACAAGCGATTGGTGCAGTAGGAATTTCCACGATGGAAGTTCGCCCGGGCGATACCGCACTTGCTCATGGCAGTGGCGACGTCCCAACCATCTCAAACTCATTTTTTGTTTCACTCTGCGAGAGCGCTGCAATTACATCGCTTGCTGAATTTCTCGATAATGCAGAGACCACAATTTTGGCATCAATAGATCTACAAGTTCATGGCGCAGTAGGAATGGGAACGCAATTACAAACTGCGTCGACTCTGGTTGAGATTGAAGATAATCAATTAACTTTTGCCTGCGAAATACATGACGGTCCGCGCTTGGTTGCCTCCGCACTAATGCGAAGAAACCTGGTGGAACGAGTCTCGTTCCTTGCGCGAACCGCCGCGTTAAGCATTATGTCCCAGCAGAGTAATAATTAACTCGGCTAGTTTTTACTTCCTTTTACTTCCTTTTTACTTCTTAGTGGCCCAGAAAATCTCAGCAATCGCATCGATCTTCTCGATGAGCTTGGTTGCTACGGCAACATCTGTCGTGCCTTTTGTACCGGCAGCGCCAGCAAGTTTTGTTGCTTCATTGAAGAGGTTGTGAAGTTGTGGGTGCGCTTCAAAGTGATTTGGCTTGAAGTAATCAGTCCAAAGAACCCAGAGATGTTCCTTCACCATATTGGAACGTTGTTCTTTGATCGCTACCGCGCGAGCTTTGAAATCTGGATCGGTTGATGCTGCATATTTCTCCATGCATGCTTTGACGGAGAGCGCTTCAATCTTTGCTTGCGCTGGATCGTAAACGCCACATGGCAGATCGCAATGTGCATACACAGTAATTTTTGGTTGAGTGAACATGATGCTCCTTTGACGCATTTCAATTACGAGAGAACGCGTGAAAGACTACTCTGCATGTTTGGCTTTGGCACCCTCAAGTTTCGAAATTCCACCACGAAGAAGCGGCACAGTCACTCGTGAGAATTCTGGGATTTAATCGAGTCGTCATTAGCGGTGACTCCATGTCGCCGACTTATAACGATGGCGACTGGTTACTAGTGAAATGGCTCGAGCCAGATCAGATCAAGCAATTCCACTCGGGCGAGTTGTTGTCGTGGAACGGATGGATCGTCCAGGAATATTGATGGTTAAACGGTTACAGAAATCTCACGGCGAGCTCTATTGGGTGGAAGGCGATAATCCGCAGAGCACTGATTCTCGTCAATGGGGATGGATTGGTGAGAGTGAAATTGTCGGCGTTGTGAAATTTAGGATTAAAGCTCAACCAAATCAAAAATCGAATTAAATAAGTAAATAATTAGTCGAGTAAGAATTAAC
>RFMS01000138.1 GCA_009927575.1 Actinomycetota bacterium | reverse complement strand
CAGTCTGGCGCTTTGGGTTACGGAACCTATTCATTAGGGCTCGATAGAGATCTTCCATTTGGAATTGTTGTGACTACTGGAAATGAAGCTGATGTCACCGCAATCGATGTCGCGGAAGTTGTTGCCGATGAATCTGAGATCGACGGTTTACTCATTTACGCCGAAGGTTTAGCTGATATCGATCGATTAGCTCAAATTTGTAAAAAGAAACCAACGGCAATTCTCAAAGCAGGTCGTTCATCTGCGGGTGCAGCTGCAGCGGCTTCTCATACTGGTGCGATGGCAACCGGCGATCGCGTTGTCGACGCAGCGATCAAAAAGTGTGGCGCTGCGCGAGTTAACAGCGTTGAAGAGCTCCTTGATGCTGGCGCTGTTTTTACTACGAAGCAACAACTTAAAGGAAAGCGCGTAGCAATCATCACAACATCTGGCGGAAGCGGAATTCTCGGTACCGACGCGTTAGAAGCCAATGGCTTGGAATTAGCAACGCTTGAATCAGAAACCATCAAAACACTTTCGGAAATTATTCCAGCATATGGAAATGCAACGAATCCGGTAGATGTCACAGCGGCAGTGATGTCCTCACCTGAACTCTTTGAAAAGTGCGTATCAATTCTTGTTAACGATAAAAATGTTGATGCGATTATCGCTGCGTTCTGCGTATTAGTTGGCGAAGATGTAGAACGAATAGCAACAGCGCTTGGTGCAGCAAAAAAGGTTAGAGAGATTCCAATTGTTGTTGCGCGAACCGGCGCGCCATCACTTGCTCCACTCGCAACCTCTCTGCTCTCGAAATTCAATATTCCGGTTTATCCGACTCCTGAACGTGCGGCTCGGCATTGGCGATATTGCGCACTGTTAGCGCAGAACACGTCAGCAGTGAGCGCACGATATTTCCACAAGTTACCCAGCCTTCTCAGCAAGCCTCTGAAGTAGAAATTAAAGGTTTGTGGCAGAGCGTTGGAATCCCAGTTCCAGAATCTTTAGTGGTTAAAGAGAAATCAGAAGTGAAAGCTGCAGTGGCAAAAGTTGGTGGTCGATCAGTTCTCAAAGCAGTTATTCCGGGGTTACTTCATAAGAGTGATGCCGGCGGTGTTGCACTAGATGTGCGGAGTGACGATTGCGAAAAAGTTTTTGACTCCATGATTGCTATTGCCAAAGGTGGTGAAGCAAGTGTTCTCGTAGAACGTTTCGTTCCGAAAGGAGTTGAAGCGTTAGTAGGAATCACACCATCACCACTTGGTCGTGTACTTACGATTGGTTTAGGCGGAGTACTTACTGAAGTGATGGCTGATACTTCGCTACGACTTCTACCAGTGAGTAAAAGCGATGTCGAAGCCATGATTGACGAAACTCGGTTAGGAAAACTTTTTGCTGGCGTGCGTGGTGCGCAACGCGCTGACCGAAGTGCATTTGTTGAGCTCGTGCTAAGAATCACAGATGCGACATCTGGCTGGTCAGAAGGATTTGAGTTAGACATCAACCCTGTAACAGTTCTTCCTGATGGCGCATGGGTGCTAGATAGCGCATATGTCGCCGGAAGTAACTGAGATTAATAGGATTTAAAAGTAAGAAGGTAAGAAAGGAAACGACGATGGATGTCGGAACACTCGTAGCACGATCCATGCGTCGTTATCGCGATCGAATTGCCGTCGAAGGTCCAGAAGGATCAATGACATACGGTGAGATTGGTTCTCGTATCTTCCAACTCGCTCGCGCATTAAAGAACCTAGGATTAGCAGAAGGCGATCGAGTTCTTGATCTGCAATCAAATCAAAATACATATATTGAAACTGATTTAGGAATCTCGTCTGCAGGCCTCTGTCGAGTAGCGCTCAATTATCGACTTCACCCAACTGATTGGGTCCGTATTACAAAAGATTGTGGCGCTAAAACACTGATACTTGATGCGAAATTTTGGGATGACGCAGCGCCAGTTCGAGAGTTAGTTGACACGGTAATTGTTATTAAAGGCGATCACCCAGGCACACACAATTACGAAAATTTCCTCAGCAAACAATCGACTGAACCACTTCTCTTGGCAATAAATCCAGACGCGCTCGTCTCACTCAACTACTCAAGCGGTACTACTGGAAATCCCAAAGGTGCAATTAGAACTCATCGAAATCGACTCGCATCATTAGGAAATATCGTGACTGATATTTTCGGACGAACTCTCAATGAAAATGATTGTTGGGTTCATGCTGGTCCGGTCACTCACACATCAGGTCTCTTTGTATTGCCGTATTT
This sequence comes from Actinomycetota bacterium, assembly GCA_009927575.1. Taxonomy (GTDB): domain Bacteria; phylum Actinomycetota; class Actinomycetes; order Nanopelagicales; family Nanopelagicaceae; genus UBA7398. Next base: position 1,876 of record RFMS01000138.1, on the reverse strand, counting down.
CACTTTCGGCGCAAAGCAGATTGTTCAAGCCAAGTTTGAACCCGAAGCTCTGGTTGAAGCGATTCAACATCGCGGCGCAAATGCAACTGCATTAGTTCCGACAATGGTTGCGCGATTATTGGCGATGGAAGATATGAGTCGCGAGAAGATGGCGAACCTCAAGATGCTTGGATACGCCGGAGCTCCAATGCCAGCAGATCAAATTCGCCAGTGCTACGACCGAATTACGCCACATATGGTGCAGTACTACGGATTAGTGGAAGCGATTCCACCGGTGACTGTTTTAAGCGCACGTGATCATGAACGAGGCTTGCTTGAAGATCCAGAAATTCTTACAAGCGCTGGAAACCCATGCACAACTGTAGAAATTCGAATTGTTGATGAGAATGGAAACGATGTACCGCAAGGCGAGATTGGCGAAGTCATTACTCGTGGCGATCACGTCATGCGCGGTTATTACGGAGCTGCGGGTAGTGATCCCACGGTAACTAAAGCGGTTCGCGATGGCTGGTTACATACTGGCGATCTCGGTCGACTCGATGCAGATAACCGACTCTTCTTAGTTGATCGCAAAGGCGACATGATTATTAGCGGTGGCTACAACATCTATCCACGCGAAATTGAAGAAGTGATTGCAGAAGTAGATGATGTACTCGAAGTGGCGGTCATGGGTGTTCACGATCAAGAGTGGGGACAGCGCGTTGTCGCAATGGTGACGTTGAAGCCAAGCGCATCATCGGCAGGCGATGTTTTGGTCAATAAGGTTTTAGATCACTGCAAATCTCGAATGGCGACTTACAAGAAACCTAAAGAAGTTCTCATCGTCGATTCATTCCCACTCAATTCCACAGGGAAGATTGCGAAGAAAGTTCTCAAACAGCAGCTCGAAGCAAGAAATCCAAAGTAAATTTCACCTATGGAAAAACCTGGCGAATATCCTTATACGCGCGGCATCAAACCAGATGCCGGGGTATGGACAATGGGTCAGTACGGTGGGTTTGGTACACCGAAAGAAACAAACGAACGATTTAAGATGTTACTTGAACAAGGACTTACTGGATTTAGCGTCGCGTTAGATTTACCAACACAGCTCGGACTTGATTCTGATAATCCACTCGCTGCAGGCGAAGTAGGAAAAGTTGGTGTTGCTATTGATTCACTTGCGGATATAGAAATATTGATGGAAGACATTCCGCTTGAGAAAATTTCACAAGTTCGAACCACTGCAAACTCCATCGGTTATATCTGGGCAGCCATGTTTATTGCGCTCGCTGAACAGCGCGGAGTTGATCCCAATCAATTCGGCATGTTTATCCAAAATGACGTTCTCAAAGAGTATTTCGCACGTGGAACACAGATTTTCCCAGCCGAAGCTGGCTTGAAACTCTCAGTTGATGTCATCGAATACATCGCTCGCCATGTTCCAAAATGGGTACCGCTAGCGATGAGCGGTTATCACATCCGTGAATCAGGTTCTGATGCAATTCAAGAAGTTGCATTCACCTTTGCTAACGCCAGAGAGTATTTAGATAAAGCGTTAGAACGTGGCGTCACGATTGATCAAGTTGCGCCAACTCTCTTTACCTTCCTCTCATCTAATATTGAATTTTTGCCAGAGATTGCAAAATTCCGTGCAGCGCGACGAACCTGGGCAAGGCTGGCGCGCGAGAAGTACCACGCAAAAGATCCACGTTCTGAACAACTACGAATATTCGCTTTCACAGCTGGTTCATCGCTCACTGCACATCAACCACTAAACAATGTTGTGCGCACATCTGTAGAGATGCTCGCTGCTGCGCTCGGTGGAATTCAAACTATGCATGTTGCGGCATTTGATGAAGCGCTTGGCGTGCCAACTGAAGAAGCAGCCACTCTT
>RFMS01000164.1 GCA_009927575.1 Actinomycetota bacterium | reverse complement strand
ATCGCCCATCAAAATTACTGGAACTTTCTTGCCATTAATGGTGTTCCAATGAATCCAATTCTCACAGATGATGCGTGGGAATTTAATCCAAATAGCAGATCCGCGAAGATGTGAGGCGTTGCTTAACAACGGAGCGCCATCAAGATGTTCTTTAAAGAGATTTTCGCAGAATGCGATTCCTTCTTCTTGACTCATATGTTCTAGTCCAGCTTTCTGCCAGACCTCTTCCGGAGTTTCAACAATAAATGTTGAGGTGTCACCATCGAATTGATAGATGTGTGCTTGGAACCAACCGAACTCGGTCTCTTTAAAGATGAATGTAAAGTCTTTGAACATCTTCTTTGTTCCGAGCCAGACGAATCGGCAGACGCGAGTATCGATATCAGGCTTGAATGAATCCTTGTAACGAGTTCTTACCGCGCTATTGATTCCATCTGCGGCAATGATGAGATCGGCATCGTATTGAGCTGCAACTGCTTGATCGTCGTCAATATTTGTTTCAAAAACTAACTTCACGCCAAGTTTTTCGGCGCGCTCTTGGAGAATATTAAGTAGACGCTTGCGACCAATTCCGCAGAAGCCATGTCCACCAGAGATAACGCTCTTGCCATGGATGCGAACATCGATGTCATCCCAGTGATTAAACGAACCAAGAATTTCACGAGCCGTTGGCTCATCAGCGCGAACAAAGTTTGAGAGTGTGGAATCAGAGAAGACGACGCCCCAACCAAAGGTGTCATACGGACGATTGCGTTCAATGACAGTGATTTCATGCGCTGGGTTTTGTTTCTTCATCAAGATTGCGAAGTACAAACCGGCTGCACCACCACCAATAGAAACAATCTTCATTGCCGCCTCGCTCTCTTCTTTTCCTACGCTAACTACTTAAGCCAACTATTCAACTCGTGATAAGCGTAATTAGAGCCGAGAATAAGGCGTTTGATTTACCTGCGCCAGATAAAGTGATTAGGGTTACCCCTATGACGCAGGCTCGATTTGCGGGAAAAGCCGCAATCATTACCGGTGGCAGTGGTGGAATTGGTTCAGCGATCGCTTCGGCGTTCGTTGATGAAGGTGCAATGGTTGGCATCATTGATACCAATCAGGAAACGCTCGATAAGAGTGTTAGTGCTCTCGTTGCTCGAGGTGGTCGAGCTCAAGGATTAGTTGTAGATGTACGAAACCACGAAGCAGTCAACGAAGCGATTTCGACTTTCGCGTCACACTTTGGTCGAATCGATATTTTGGTTGCAGCCGCTGGCGGATCGTTAGGAACACCGCGCGATCTTGATCAAATTACTGAAGCCGATATTGATTTAGTTCTCGACGTTAATGTCAAAGGCACATTCAATTGCGCACGCGCAGTCATTCCTTATATGAAGAAAGTTAATGGTGGCGCAATCGTTACCTTCTCTTCGATTGGTGGACGAGGCGCATCACCTGTTACTGGTGTTCCATATGCCTCTGCAAAATCAGGAATTCTTGGATTAACAAGACGGCTTGCCCGAGAAGTTGGTCCAGATAACATCCGAGTCAACGCCATTGCGCCGGGGTTATTTCTCACTGGTCGACTTCAAGGAATGTTTGATGCGCTACCTGAAAATGAACGTAATGAAGTACTCAATGCCATTCCATTGAAACGTATGCCAGATATCAATGAATGTGTGCAACCAGTGCTCTTCTTAGCAAGCGAGGCTGCGTCATATATGACGGGAACCATTCTCGACGTTAATGGCGGGCGGTTAATGCCAAGCTCCTGACATGGCAGACTTCAACCATGACCGTTAATAACGCACTCGATACATCCCTGCACTACCGCGATCATTTCCCTGTTTTTGATTCGGTGACCTACATCAATAGTTGTTCGCAAGGTGCGCTCTCGTATGAAGTACGAGCTGCGATGAATCATTACATGAACGGCATGGATGATCGTGGGTCGCTCTGGGATGAATGGGTCATGGCGCAAGAAGGAGTTCGCTCTGCGTTAGCGCGCGCATTTAAAACATCAACAACTCAGGTAGCGCTCACTGCATCCGCATCGGCAGGAATCAACTCGCTAATGAGCGCAATGGATTTCTCAGGTAAAAAGAATCGAATTGTTACAACTGGACTTGAGTTCCCGACGATGGGTCAGATTTCACATGCGCAGGAGCTACGTGGTGCACAAGTAATCCATGTGCCATCCGAGGCTGATAACACGCTCGATCTTAAAAAAGTTGATGCCGAACTTAATGATTCAACAGCGCTATTAGCGATTACACATGTCTGCTATCGCAATGGCGCAATGACTGATATTAAGAGCGCAATCAAACTCGCTCATTCAAAAGGAATTCCAGTTCTTGTTGATGCGTATCAATCAGGCGGTTCATTACCCAATCAACTTCGATGAACTCGGTGCAGATTTTCTCGTCGGTGGCGTTCTCAAGTATTTCTTGAGTATGCCTGGGCTAGGTTTCCTCTTAGTAAATATCAATTCAAAGATCATTCCGACGATGACGGGTTGGTTTGCGGCGCGCGACATTTTTGAGATGGATATCTACAAATATGAGCCAACATGGGATGCGCGACGATTTGAAGGTGGAACTCCACCAGTGCCGAGTTTGTATGCAGCGAAGGCGGGCGTTGAGCTACTTCTTAAAGTAGGAATCGATAATTCTTATAACCACTCGCTTAACCTGCACAACTATCTTCGCGCAGGAGTGAAGAAATTAGGCGGAAAACTCGCAACTCCTGAGCACGATCATGGCGCGATGTTGGCAGTGAAGTGCACCGATGATCATGAGATGGTTGCGAAATTAGCGGAAGAGAAGGTCGTTGTTTCCTGCCGTGACAATAATCTTCGAATCAGTCCACACTTCTATAACAATTACGAAGATATGGATCGTTGCTTAGCTGCAATAGCTAAGAATAAAAACCTTCTCGCTTAGTAGCTTCCGCAAAGCGGAGAGAGTTAATTTAACGAAGCGTCGAGTGTGATCTCAGCTGACGAATAGAGCTTTGAGACAGGACATGTCTTCTTTGCTCGTTCCGCATGAGCGACAAAATCTTCGTTTGAGATGCCGGGAACTGTGCCGCGGCAGACTAAATGCAGGGTAGTAATCCAAAACCCATCTGATTTTTGTTCAAGCGTGGCAGTCACTTCCGTTTTAATCGTGACATCTGCGCCATTAATTCCTGCATCTTCCAAGATGCTGGTGAGCGCCATTGAGAAACAACCAGCGTGTGCGGCAGCAATGAGTTGCTCAGGGTTGGTTCCCTTCTCTTCCTCCACGCGTGCAGTGAGGTTGTACGGAACTTCTGGTCCATTAAGACCAAATTTCATTGAACCTTTGCCGGTTGGAACAGAACCTGACCAGATTGCAGAACCACGATGTTTACTCATGAGTGGAACCTAACTGCGCAGATGAAAGTTCGCAACTTTTCTTACAAGCGATTTTTCTCTAAGTTCCTAGGTCGTAATAGGCTTCTTACATGGCTGAATTCATCACACCAGGTACGGTCCGTGATCGAAGCACCGTTACACCGATTCAACTTTCTGCCGGCGTTGAATGTTATGAGATTGTTCCCGCTGGAACTTATGCCGAAGCGCTCTTTGCAAAACAGTATGAGTTAAAAAACTCATCATTTGAGTTGGTTGCAGATACCAATGATCGATATCTCTATATTCTTGATGGCC
>RFMS01000119.1 GCA_009927575.1 Actinomycetota bacterium | reverse complement strand
AAAAGAAGTTTCAGTGAAAGAAGGAAGCGCGGCAATGATGCTTGCCGGCGAGAGTGGAAAGCTTTCAACGACAAGTGCGCTTTCTGTTGTAGTTATTTACGTACCTGGCCCCGCAACTCCATGGGCGAAACGACTGGCAAAAGACGTTGATATCGCCAATCGCGTCGTTCTCACGCGTCTTGGCGCTGCCGATAAACAAGCGGCATCTTCAGATCGTGAATTTGAAGTGCTCTTTGATAAGAATCAAGCAAGTCGTGGCGCAACGATGTTTGTTGGATTTATCCCAACTTCTGGCGCGCCTGAGCACTACCACTTATATGATGAAATTTGCATGATCGTAAATGGCAATGGCGGATTGCAAACAGGTGATCATCCATTGCAAGAGTTAAAAAAGGGTTCGGCATTTCATGTTGCGCCGCGTTATCTTCATGCGATTCACAATCCACATCCTGCTGATGTATGGATTCTTGGAGTCTTTCGACCAGAAGGAAGTCCATCAGCTGCTTACTACCCAGATGGAAGATCTGCGCCAAACAATCTTGAAGATTAGAAATTTAGCGTTATCCTCATACGCATGAGCGAAGCAAAAAAACCAGTCCTTGAAGGTAGCGCAAAAAGCGATTACGAAAATTATGTTCGGACCGATGAACTTTTAAGTCTGCAAAAAGGTCCAGATGAATGGGAGCATCGCGATGAGTTGCTCTTCGCAGTTGTTCATCAATCCTCCGAACTATGGCTCAAACTTGCTATTAGTGAAGTTGGCGAAGCGCTTTCTTCGTTGAAGAAGAACGACATTCGTATTGCGCTTCGAATGATTGATCGCGTTGTTCTCTGTATGCGCCAATGTCATTACGCCCTTGATATGTTGGAAAAAATGTCGCCATGGGATTATCAACAAGTACGTCGCGCACTTGGACATGGCTCTGGTTTTGATTCACCAGGATTTAATGGTGTCCGTAAGAACGTTCCGCTCTTGGGTAAAGAGTTCACACGTCTTCTCAATGAAGCAGGAATCGATCTACTGACCTTGTTCCTCAATGATCGTAAATATGAAGATCTCTACCAACTTGCTGAAGCACTTCTTGAACTTGATGAGCGCGTGATTTTATGGCGCCATCGCCACTTCAAAGTCGTAGAGCGAAGCATTGGTGCGAAAGTTTCAGGAACCCAAGGAACACCGGTAGAAATCTTGAGCAAACTCAATACCTTCTGCTTCTTCCCTGAACTCTGGGATATTCGTACAACGATTACTAATTACGCGCTAGATCAAGAGAAGAACAAAAGCGCTTACTGAGCAGATCGATACGAAACGATCTGTGCCCAGGCAACGCACCCGATAACAAAGAGCGCTGCCGCAACTGTTGCGATGGTGACTTTTTCGCCGAGCAATATCGCTGACCAGAAAAGTGTCATGAGCGCTTGAAGCTGTTGCACTTGTGAACCACGAACTGTGCCAGCTTTTGCTAAACCGTGATACCAGAACCAGAATCCGAAATACATTGAGATCACACCAATATAGAAAAGTCCGAAAATGCCTTTCGCTGTCAAGGTGTAGTGATTGTGAGTATGGCTCCAGATAATTAACGATGCGACGATATTTATTGGAAGTGTGACGAGCACGATCCATGAACTAACTTTCCAGCCAGCAATTTCTCGAGAAAGAATTGCACCTTCAACGTAACAATAAGCAGAGAAGAAAACTGCGCCAATGATAAGAAGATCAGCAATGGGATCTGCGTTTCCAACGCCGGCACGAGTTATTGAGAAAACAATGAGGCCAATAGTTCCCATCACTGCAGCTGCCCAAAATTGAGTTGGCACATGTTGTCGTCGGCGAATTACTGCAAGGACTGCCGTCACAAGCGGCATGACAGCCGCAATGACAGAGACATGTGCAGACGTTGTTCGTTCAAGAGCAAGCGCAATCAAGATCGGCCAACCAAATACCGCACCGAGCGCAGTAAAGAAAAGTGGTCGACGGAGATCTTTTCGCACGAATTTCTCTCGTCGAATCGTCAAGATAAAGAAGGAGATAACGCCAGCAATTGTTGCTCGACCTGTTGCAGTAAAGAATGGATCGAAACTTTCTAGCGCCCACTTTGTCATGGGAACAGAGAGGGCAAAGAGGAAGATGCCTATAAAGGCGATAAATACGCCTACGCGGATATCGCGTCGCGTTTCATTCATTGCAGAGATGCGCTATCTAAACTTCTTAAAGTCTGGTGCGCGCTTTTCGGTAAAGGCTTTTCCGCCTTCTTTTGCTTCATCAGTATCCGTATAAAGATCGAGCACATCGAATGCGAGAGATTGCAGACCACCGATATGTTCAGAGTCGGCATTAAATGAATGCTTCAAAGTTTTGAGCGCAGTAGGTGAGAGGTGTGAAATTTTTCCAGCCCATTCGCGAGCTGCGTTCATCAAATCGTGTGGCGCAACAACTTTATTTACTAGCCCCCAACGTTCTGCGGTTGCAGCATCATATTGTTCACAGAGAAACCAGATTTCACGCGCGCGTTTTTCGCCAACAACGCGAGCAAGGTAAGCAGTACCGAAACCGGCATCAAATGAACCAACGCGTGGACCGACTTGGCCAAATTTTGCAGTGTCAGCAGCGATAGATAAGTCGCAGAGAACGTGAAGAACATGACCGCCGCCGATTGCAAAACCATTGACGGCTGCAATTACTGGCTTAGGAACTGCGCGAATAAGTTTATGAAGTGATTCGATTTCAAACATTCCGGTTTCGGTTTCACCATAACCACCAGTTGCGGCGCGTTCTTTTTGATCGCCACCTGAACAGAATGCTTTTTCACCCGCACCGGTCAAAATAATCGCTCCAACTGAATTGTCTACCCACGCATATTTAAATGCAGCAAGTAATTCATCAACTGTGCGACCGCGCAGTGCGTTATATCGATCGGGTCGATTGATGGTGATTGTCGCAATCGAATCGGAGACGTCATATTTCACATCAGTGAATTCATTGACTTTAATCATGAGACGACTTTACCTTTCACTTAACGTTCAATAACAATGGCAATACCTAAACCGACGCCAATACATGCTGCGACAACGCCCAATCCGCCACCGCGACGCTCTAATTCGCGTGCGCAATCAACGATAACTCGCGAAGCGGATGCGCCAACCGGATGGCCAATTGCTATCGACCCACCGTTGACATTGACCTTTTCCGGGTCAATTTCGGGAAGTTCATGGAGAACTGTGAGCACCATTGATGCAAATGCTTCATTGATTTCCCATATCGCAATATCAGATATTTTCTTATCGATTTTCTTAAGTACTTTATTAATTGCAATAACCGGTGCCCGAGAAAATTCATTGGGATCTGTTGCTACAACTTGAGTTGCAACAATTCGTCCCAGACCAGGTAGGCCAAGTTCTGCAAGATGTGTTTCATTGGTAAGCAACATCGCTACGGCGCCATCATTGATTGGTGATGAATTTCCGGCAGTACCTTCGCCACCGTCAGAGAAGGCAGAGGGCAACGCAGCTAATTTTTCCATTGACGTATCTCGACGAATTGATTCATCGCTTGATAAGCCGTTAAAGGGAACTACGAAGCCATCATGAAGTTTCTTATCCCATGCTGCAGCAGCACGTTGGTGGGAACGGAGTGACCATTCATCCATTGCTTGCCGAGAAATCTTGTATCGCTGCGCCACTTCTTCACTGCAACGTCCAAGTGATTGCGTCCATGCGCTATCAAATTTCGGATTAACCATGCGCCAGCCAACTGTTGATTGATGCCACTCTTTGTCATCAAGTGTTTCAGGTTTCTTTTTGCTGTCGCGTTGGACTATCCATGGAGCGCGTGACATCGCTTCTACACCACCTGCGATGACATATTCGTAATCGCCAATTCGAAGTGCGCGAGCTGCTTGCACAACTGCTTCACCACCAGAACCACATAAGCGATTTATTGTGACGCCAGGAACTGATACGGGTAAACCAGCAAGTAGCGCACCCATTCGCGCGACATTGCGATTATCTTCGCCAGCGCCGTTGGAATCACCCATCACTACATCATCAATAAGTTCAGGGTTGAGTTGTGGAATTTTTTTGAGAAGTTCTTTAATCGTAAAACCTAATAAATCATCGGGGCGAACCGTTGAAAGTGTGCCGAAATACGCACCAAATGGGGTACGGACCGCGTCAGCGATTATCGCTTTGCGCTCATGCATGTAGGTATTATGACAGCATGCGAGAGAGTTTCTGATGGCAGAAAAACAGCTTCGGATACTCGTAACTGGCGCAGGTCGAGGAATTGGTCGTTCAATTGTCGATCAACTCAAGAAAAATCCACTTCAGCACAAGATTGCCGTTACTGCGCGCACTGAATCTGAATTAACTGCAGCGGTAGCAGGCGCAACTGGTGAAACACTTGTTATTCCAGCAGATGCAACTGATTCGGCGGTTCCACAGAAAATTATTGACACGGTAATTTCTCAGTGGGGAGGAATCGACGCTATTTTCCTCAACGCTGGTGAAGCGCAAGTACTTCCAATAGAGCAGACAACAGATGATGTGTGGAACCACATTCTCAATCTCAACACCACTGCGCCGATGCGATTCTTGCGATCTGCCACGCCACAGATGAAAGAACAGAAATTTGGACGAGTTATTGTGATTGCATCAATTGCAGGCTTAATGGGCGAAGGCTTTGTTACCGCGTACACCGCTTCAAAGCACGCAGTTATTGGTTTAGTTCGCTCTGCTGCAGTTGAACTACAGAAATATGGAATCACAGTCAATGCGCTCTGCCCTGGCTATGTTGATACTCCAATGTTGACGAAGGGACTTGAAGTCTCTGCACAGCGCACTGGAAAAACAATTAATGAGCTTCGCGAAGTCCTCGCAGCGAAACAACCTGGTGGTCGATTACTGACAGCCGATGAAGTGGCAGAAGCAGCGCTCTCCTTTATTGACTCTGATGGCACCGGACAAGCGCTCTGGCTCGATGCAGCCACAAAGAAGTTCTATTAATCAGATTTTGAAATGACGAGTAAACGAGAGTTACGAGTAAAAAGGAGAAAGCATGTTTGAGCGAATCAATCCAGAATCAATGGCTGCGCCAATAGGTTTCTCCCATGCAGTGAAAGCCCAAGGCACTGTCGTTTATCTTGCGGGACAGACAGCACTTAACAAAGAAGGGCTCATTGTTGGTAACGGGATTGTTGAACAATTCGAAAAAGCTTTAACGAACTTACTTACTGCTCTAGAGCACGCAGGTGGAAAACCCTCACAGATAGCAAAATTAACAATATTTTCGGTCGACCCGCAGAACTATCGAGATAACGCTCGTGAATTAGGAAAAGTTTGGCAACGACTTGTCGGCCGTGATTATCCAGCGATGACATCTGTTGGTGTCACTCGGCTCTGGGATATCGAAGCGCTTGTTGAAATAGAAGGCATCGCAGTTCTGTAATGAAGTTTAAACCAAAGATGATTTCAGGACTTTCATGAACGCTATAGCGAACCTTTGGTCTGCGCGATCTGTTGCAGTCATTGGCGCAACCGAACGTGTCGGCGCAATGGGACGTTTACCAATTCAATACTTGCAACGCCATGGCTATTCGGGTGAAATTTTTCCAGTTAATCCCAAAGGCGGCACAATTCTTGGATTACCTGTTTACACTTCCATTTCAGAGATTAAGAAACCAATTGATCTTGCATTAATCATGGTGCCGGCACAATCTGTTCGTGACGCAGTGACAGAGTGCGCAGCACATGGCGTACCTATCGTTACGGTGATGGCTTCAGGTTTTGCTGAATCAGATGACGCTGGCGCGCGCGCTCAAGCCGAATTAGTAGCAATTGCAAAGAAAGCTGGAATGAGATTAGTAGGACCGAATTGCATTGGTTCAGTCGGTGGTCGA
>RFMS01000156.1 GCA_009927575.1 Actinomycetota bacterium | reverse complement strand
TCGCGATCGAAAACCTTCGGATCGAAAACCTTCGGATCGCAAACCTTCGGATCGCAAACCTTCGGATCGCAAACCGTTTAGAAAAAGAGAAGAACCACGGAGAATCAGAAAATTTAGCGATCCAGAAATCCCTGAGGGAATAACTGGTGAAGAGCTAGAAAAGCGCGAGAGATATCAACTCACCGGACTTGCGAAAGAAAATGCAGATACCGTTGCAAAACATCTCGTTGCTTTATCAATGTTTCTAGAAACTGATCCAGAGCGCGCTTACTGGCATGGACAATCTGCATCTTTTCGTGCGGGTCGACTTGCCTTAGTGCGAGAACGCGCGGGTATTGCTGCTCTTAAGTCTGGACGATTCGATGTCGCACAGAAGGAACTCAAAGCTGCTTCAGAATCAGCGGAAATCAAGCGATTTTGGCGTATATCGCAGAGACCGAACGATCTCTAGGGAACCCGCGAAAAGGTTTAGAAACTATTGGCAAAGTTGATCAATCCAAGTTAAAAGATGCCGAAGAAGTGGAGCTGCGAATAGTGTCTGCCGCCTGTCGGTTAGATCTTGGACAACCTGATGCTGCGGTAGTAACTCTCACGTGTAAGCAATTGAATAATAAGGAAGCCGTGTGGAGCGAGAGACTTCAAACCGCATACAAAAACGCGTTAACCGCTGCAGGACGGTAAATCGATTTAAGAATCCACGGGTAATTATTTCCCACAACAGATTGGCTTAATCTCATTACTCGCTTTTTTAGCGATTAAGTTTCTCGAGGCAGAAATCAATAATGAATATTTTTAATACATTGTGATGAAGGTGAAATTATGGCAAAAGTGCAGAGTGAAAAAGATCGGTCGCTCAATCAAGTGAAGTTACGTGGTCGAATAAGCGGCGAAAAGCGGGAAAAAGTTTTGCCAAGTGGTGATTCGGTTTTGGAGTTTCGATTGGTCGTAAAACGAGATGATGATGGGTATGACACTCTGGATATCGCCGCCTGGAAAGCGGCTATTCGGAAACGGGCGCTTGCGTTGGCTGATCAGGAGTGGGTAGAAGTAACTGGCGTTATTCGCCGTAGATTTTGGAATAGTCCCGGTGGGCTTTCCAGTAGATGGCAGGTTGAAGCGCGCGAACTAGTGCGACTTTAGGTACGGTTCTCCTATGTCAATTGAAGGATCAGAGAGCTCACATTCACTCACTTCTATTGACTCGGTTACAGCGAAAATTGAACATATTAAAAATGAGATCGCACATGTGACTCAAATTCCTCTGGGTGAGCATGGCGCAAAGTTTCATGAGATTCATCGGGAGTTGAGCGAAACACTTTCTGCTGTAGAAGGTTTGTAGTGAGAACTCGACTTGACGCAGAGTTGGTTCGTCGCGGAATCGCTCGATCGCGAGACCACGCAAACGATCTCATTGAATCGCGACAGATATTGGTAAATGGAATTCCGGCCTCAAAACCTGCGACGCAAGTTGATCCAGAAACGTCGATTAAATTGGCAAAAGAACGAGATGATTTTGTCTCACGAGGTGGTCACAAATTAGCTGGCGCGCTCGATCACTTCACTGGAATCTCAATTACAGGTCGACGCGCACTTGATGCTGGTGCATCAACAGGTGGATTTACTGATGTTTTACTTAAGCGAGGCGTTGCGCATGTTGTTGCGGTCGATGTTGGTTACGGACAACTTGCTTGGGAGATAAGGCAAGATCCACGAGTTACAGTTCTTGATCGCACGAATGTCAGGCACCTGACGTTGGAGCAGGTGGGCGCTCCAGTAAATCTTGTCGTCGCTGATCTTTCTTTTATATCTCTCACATTGGTTATCCCAGCGCTCATAGAAGTAACAACTGCCGATGCCGATCTTGTCATTATGGTGAAACCGCAATTTGAAGTAGGTCGAGAGAAACTTGGCGCTGGTGGAGTTGTGCGTGATTCTCAATTACGCAAACATGCGGTGCAAGAAGTTGCTCAATCTGCCTATGAGCTCGGACTTGGGTGCATTGATGTCGTTGCTTCGCCACTTCCCGGACCTTCGGGAAATGTGGAATATTTCCTCTGGTTAAAACGTGGTGGCTCGCAGCTCGATGAGCGAATCCTCGATGAAGCGCTTGCGAAAGGACCGCAGTAATGAGTCAGAACCGATCGCTATTGCTCGTCATTCATCCCACTCGCGCAGAAGCACAGAGCGCAGCCCAAGACTTAGTGAACCAACTTAATGGTTCAGATTTCTCTTTCTATTCACCTTCTGGTGTGAAAATAGATGGCGTAACGCAAGTTCTTTCGACGGATGTTGAGAAACGCTTACATGAAACTGAATTAGCGGTCGTTTTCGGTGGCGATGGAACTATTTTGCGTGGAGCAGAATTGGTTCGCGGAACGAAAATTCCAGTTCTTGGTATCAATGTTGGCCACGTCGGTTTTCTTGCACAAATTCATCGACCCACGCCAACGCAACTTGCACAAGCGATTATCAATAAGAGTTACACATCAGAGAAGCGAATGGTCTTGCAATATGCAGTTCATCGAGCCGAAAAAGTTGTTACCAATGGTTGGGCACTTAATGAAATTGCTGTTGAGCGAAATACCGAAGCAATGGTTGAACTCTTTGTGCAAATCGATCATCGACCACTTTCTCGATGGGGATGCGATGGTGTTATTTGCGCTACGCCAACCGGCTCTACTGCATATGCATTTTCAGCAGGTGGACCAGTTGTGTGGCCAGAAGTAGAAGCGCTTGTACTTTTACCATTAGCTGCGCACGCGCTCTTCTCTCGACCAATGGTGATTTCACCCGAATCAGAGATTGCCATCGATATTGAATCTGATGAAGCAGTGCTGTCAGCAGATGGTCTTCGTAAATTCCACCTCTCTGAACACGATCGAGTCACTCTGACTAGCCATGAAAACCCTATATATCTCGCACAGATCGAACCAGCGCTATTTACCGATCGATTGGTCGCAAAATTTAAGTTACCGGTAGAAGGATGGCGTGGTGAGTGAGGAAAAATCTCAACTCAACGAGTTAAAAATCCAATCGCTTGGCGTTATTGAAAGTGCAGCTATTGAATTTGGTCCTGGACTCAATGTACTTACCGGTGAAACAGGAGCCGGAAAAACTATGGTCCTCACAGCACTTTCCCTTATTTGCGGAGGAAAATCAGATTCGGATTTAGTTCGAACAGGTGCGCAACGACTCACAGCGAGTGCTCGATTTCAAACGTCGACATCAGAGCCACTCAATAAAATTCTTAAGGAATTAGATACTGAACTTGAGGATGGTGAGCTCCTCATCACTCGGGGAGTAACACTTGATGGTAAATCGCGAGCATCCCTTGGTGGAACAGCCGCTACTGCGGCAAACCTTTCAACAGTAACCGAAGAATTGATCGCTATTCATGGTCAATCTGCAAATGCCAAACTCAACAAGAGTTCAAAGCAGCGTGAACTCCTTGATCGATTCGGTGGCAATGAGATTTCAGTTCACCTGACTAAGTATCAGAACAAATATCTCGACGTGAAGAATTTGGCGCGTCAAGTGCACGATCTCAAATTGGCACTGAAGGAACGCGATAAAGAGTTGGAGACTCTTAAAGAGTTCGCTGATTCAATCAATAAGGTCAAGCCGCTACCTGGAGAGCTTATAGACATTGAGAACGAAATCTCTCGCCTTGATTCGGTTGAAGATATTCGAATCGGGGCAGCGAGGCTCAAGAGTTGTTGAGTGGCGATGAACAGAATGTGCTGACTCAATTAATCGCAGCGAGAAAAAATTTAGAAGGAATCAAGGGTAAAGACGCCGCTCTCGATGAGATTGCTGAGAAATTCGCTGAAAATCTCTTGGATTTACAGGATCTCGCAAGCGATTTATCTCGTTATATGAGCGCTCTCGACGCTGATCCGCGCAGATTAGAATTTTTGCAAGAACGAAAAGCAGCGATGAACTCACTCATCAAAAAATTTGGAAAAGGCAGCGACCGAATGGCCGCGTATGAGAACCTGATTACTGAAGCAGAGAGTATCTCTCGACATATTAAAGATTTACAGGGAGGCGATTCTCGCGTTGCAGAATTGGAAGCAGAGCGGGATAAAGCGTTTGTAGAGTTAAAGAGAATTTCAAAAGTACTTTCCCAGCAAAGAGAGCAAGTGGGCGAAAAGTTAGGTAGCGCTGTAACGAAAGAAATTCGCGAACTTTCAATGCCGCAAGCAACTTTCAAAGTGAAAATCGTCGTCGGTGAAGGCGAGAGATTTTCAGAGTTCACCGAATATGGAATTGATGAAATTGAAATGGTCTTTTCAAGTCACAGCGATGGTCCTTTGCTTCCGATTGCCAAAGCAGCGAGCGGTGGCGAGTTATCTCGATTGATGTTGGGAATTGAAGTGGTGATTGCTGGAAGCGATCCGGTTGGAACATATGTTTTTGACGAAGTCGATGCAGGAGTGGGAGGAAAGGCGGCGATTGAAGTGGGAAGACGACTTGCAAAACTCGCGCGCGAAACCCAAGTGATTGTTGTGACTCACCTTGCGCAGGTTGCGGTCTGGGCAGATCATCATTTTGTAGTTGCGAAAAATGAATCTGGATCGATAACCGAAAGTAGCGTCATACGAGTTGCTGATGCCGATCGAGAGCGAGAAATAGCTCGAATGCTCTCGGGGCAATCAGAATCTGAGATTGCTCAGCAACACGCGAAGGAGCTGCTGGCTCTAATTCGTAGTTAGCGCCGCTCGATGATAAGTTAGCCACCCATGACCACCAATCATGTGACGAAGCATCTTTTCGTCACCGGTGGAGTCGCCTCAAGTCTTGGCAAAGGTCTCACTGCTTCAAGCCTCGGACGGTTGTTACGCACCCGCGGACTTAAAGTCACAATGCAAAAACTTGATCCATATATCAATGTTGATCCAGGGACCATGAACCCATTTCAACATGGTGAAGTTTTCGTTACCGATGACGGCGCAGAAACTGACCTCGATATTGGTCATTATGAAAGATTCCTCGACGTTAACCTCCATGGCTCTGCCAACGTCACTACCGGTCAGGTGTATTCGCGAGTTATTGCAAAAGAACGTAGAGGTGAGTATCTCGGCGACACTGTCCAGGTAATCCCACACATCACCAACGAGATTAAAGAGCGAATTTTGGCAATGGCATCACCTGACATTGATGTGGTGATTACAGAAGTAGGTGGCACGGTCGGCGATATTGAATCCCAACCATTTCTGGAAGCAGCTCGCCAAATTCGTCAAGAAGTTGGTCGTGAGAATGTTTTCTATCTGCACGTTTCACTCGTTCCGTATATCGGTCCTTCTGGAGAATTAAAAACCAAGCCAACTCAACATTCAGTAGCTGCGCTTCGAAGCATTGGTATCACTCCAGATGCGATCGTTATCCGGTCTGATCGTGCAATTCCAACGTCGGTGAAGAAGAAAATTTCTTTAATGTGTGACGTCGATCAGGAAGCGGTTGTTGCCGCGGTCGATGCGCCGTCAATTTACGATATTCCAAAAGTTCTACATGGCGAAGGCCTGGATGCATACGTTGTCCGACGACTTGGCTTGCCATTCCGTGATGTGGAATGGGGAGTGTGGGGCGATCTCCTTAATCGCGTTCACCACCCAGAACACACTGTCAAAGTCGGCCTCGTTGGTAAGTATGTCGATTTACCGGATGCATATCTCTCAGTAACTGAAGCGTTGCGCGCTGGCGGATTTGATAATAACGCTCGCGTTGAAATCAAATGGATAGTGAGCGATGAATGCGAAACGGCAGAAGGTGCAAAGAGCCACTTATCGGATCTTGATGCAATCTGCGTACCGGGTGGATTTGGAGTGCGGGGGATTGAAGGAAAAGTTGGTGCGCTGAAATTTGCACGCGAAAATAAAATCCCAGCACTCGGACTCTGTTTAGGTCTGCAATGTATGGTGATCGAAGCCTCTCGGAATCTCGCTGGCATAGCGAAAGCCAATTCAGCAGAATTTGATCCATCGAGCCCCGATCCAGTGATTTCAACGATGGCAGATCAACTAAATATTGTTGCTGGCGACGGAGATATGGGTGGCTCAATGCGACTTGGTCTCTATCCAGCTAAATTAGAAAAAGGTTCAATCGTCGCAGAAGTTTACGGTTCGCAAGAAATTTCAGAACGCCATCGCCATCGTTATGAAGTGAATAATGCTTATCGCGAACGAATCGCAGCAGCTGGGCTTAAATTTTCCGGAGTTTCGCCGGACAATCACCTTGTGGAATTTGTGGAGCTACCACGTGATGTTCATCCATATTACGTTGGAACACAAGCCCATCCTGAGTTTCGCTCGCGACCAACTCGACCACATCCGCTCTTTAGTGGATTGATTAAAGCGGCGATTGATCGCCATGCTTCTCGTTAACGAAAAAATCACGCAGTATCTCAATCATTTATTAGTGGAACGCGGCGCGTCTACAAATACGCTTGAAAGCATACGAACGAGATTTGCGTAGATATGAAAGTTTTCTGGCAGAGATTAATTGTTCAGAAATTACCCCAGAAGTTATCTCCGAACATGTCAGCCAATTACGTAAATCACAACTTTCTGAATCGTCAATTGCGCGTGCTGTAGTTGCGCTGCGAAACTTTCATCAATTTCTTGCGAAAGAAAATGGCTTGCCAGATCCAACGTCAGATATTGACGTACCTAAAATTCCGAAACGTTTACCCAAAGCTCTCAGCGTTAATGAGGTGACCGAACTGATAAATTCTTGTGGCACCGAAGGGGTTGGAATCCGTGATCGAGCGATGATCGAACTTCTCTACGCATCTGGGGCGCGAGTAAGTGAATTAACAAAATTAGATATCGATGATGTTGCAGAAATTTCATTGGCCGAAAAAAATGCGATGACTATCAAAGTCGCGGTAAGGGCGGTAAAGAACGATTTATTCCGGTTGGTTCGTACGCACAGCAAGCGCTTTCGCAATATTTGGTACGCATTCGTCCTACCCTTCTTTCAAATCCGAGGGAACGCGCGCTATTTCTCAATACCCATGGGGGTCGCTTAACGAGGCAGAGCGCCTGGAATATTGTTGCCGAAGCTGCAGAACGTAGTGGACTAAGCGGAAAAGTCTCACCACATAGTTTGCGTCACTCGTTTGCAACGCATTTGCTTGATGGTGGAGCTGATGTTCGAGTTGTTCAGGAGTTACTTGGACATGCCAGCGTAACAACTACCCAGATTTACACATTAATTACGATCGATAAATTGCGGGAAAGCTACGCAACTGCGCACCCAAGATCTCGTTAACGACCTCGAAGTCGTCGAGCAATAATGCTTTGATCGCCCTTTGTCTCTAAATCTGCGATGACAATCGCTAAAGATTCACGAACAATGCGACCACGATCTACAGCTAAACCTAGATCGCCTCGTAGCAATAACCGAGCTTGTTCTAAATCGAAAAGTTCTTCCGGAGATAGATAAACAGTTATTTTCTCATCATGCTTTTCGCGACCAGATGGTTGTCGATCGAGTTGATGAGTGCGACGACGAGGTGTTTGACGAACACCTTTAGCGCGTTGAACGGATGTAGTTGTTTGTCGATTGGTTGCTGCAACTTCGACTACATCATCATGAACTTCTTGAGTTTGCGGAACAGCGCTCAACGTAGTCTTTCTAAAAAGTTCATCCGCACCAGGAAGGCTTACACGTCTGCTCATTTACATCCTCCGATTGAAATTACTTCTCTCGCTAAACGTCGGTATGCAGCTGCACCTGTCGATGAACTTGCATAAGTAGTGATGGGCTCGCCTGCAACTGTGGTTTCAGGAAAACGAACTGTACGAGCAATTGTCGTATCAAAAATCTTCTCTGGAAATGCTTCGAGAATTCGTTCAAGAACTTCGCGTGAATGCACTGTTTTCTTATCAAACATGGTTGCAAGAATGCCAAGTAACTGAAGATCTGGATTGGTGTTGAGTTGAACTTTTTTAATGATATCGGTGAGAAGTGCAACACCTCGGAGAGCAAAGTATTCGCATTCAAGCGGCACGATGACAAAGTGCGATGCGGTAAGTGCGTTGACAGTGAGAAGGCCGAGCGAAGGTTGGCAATCGATCAAAATAACGTCGTAGTAATCGGTGACGGACGCTAAAACTCGCTTCAAGACTTTCTCGCGGGCAATAACATTCATTAATCCGCCTTCAGCGCCAGCAAGATCTTCGTGGCTTGGGATCATGTCCATACCCGGAACGCTTGTCTTCAATAAATAATCTTCAATTTTTGTCGATTCGTCCATCATTAAGTTGTAGATCGAACCATCCAAATTTCGAGTATCAACATTTAATCCAACAGAGAGTGAGTGCTGTGGATCAAAGTCCACTAAAAGAACTCGTCGACCTAATTCAGCCAGTGATGCACCGAGATTGATCGTTGTAGTCGTTTTACCAACGCCACCTTTTTGATTCACAACTGAAATAATTCGAGCGTTGCCATGTTCTGCAAGAGGTGCGGGGATTGGAAACGTTGCGCCAGTGCGTCCAAGAACTGTTGATGTCGTGACAACATCGTCATCCTTCAACGCGGCTAATGTCGATTTAGCGTTCAATCGAGAAACCTCTCTAGAGTCTTTTGATAATCGGTCACCCTATGTCGGCGGTGGTAGAAGAGCAAGTAACCATCGGTGAAGTACGGTTGCGCCGTGGCAGAGAATCCGCAGATTGAACCGACCGCAGGGGCAACAACCCTTTCAGGCGAAGGCCGAGTAGCTGGATTTTCCGTTCATTTAACCAATTTTGATGGCCCATTTGATCTCTTGCTGCAACTCATCTCTCGCCACCGAATGGATATCAGCGAGGTCGCTCTGGCTGTAGTGACGGATGAATTCATTACATATATGCGGGAACTTGAGAAAACCGACGCTGGCTGGAAACTTGATCACGCAACAGAGTTTTTAGTTGTAGCAGCGACGCTGCTCGATCTAAAAGCTGCTCGGCTACTTCCATCGGGGGAGATCGATGATGAAGATGATCTCGCTCTCCTTGAAGCGCGAGATCTCCTGTTCGCTCGTTTATTGCAATATCGAGCTTTCAAAGAGATTGCCGCTATTTTCCAGGAGCGAATTGCTGTTCAGGAGAAAACTTTCCCTCGTGTAGTGGCTCTTGAACCAGCATTTTCAGCGTTATTGCCCGAGGTATTAATCGGGGTTGGTCCGGAACGTTTCGCAGCTATTGCCAATCGGGTCCTCTATCCAAAGAGCGAGCCGACGTTTTCCATCGATCATCTCCACCTACCGTTGGTTAGCGTGGCCGAAGAGGCAAAGAAGGTTGTCAGCCACCTACGGAGCCATAAAACAATGACTTTTCGGGCCCTTGTAGCCGATGCGGAAAACACCTTGGTCATCGTTGCTCGTTTCCTAGCCCTTTTAGAGCTCTATCGCGAAGGCGTGCTCCGCTTTGAACAAGTCGTTGCCCTAGGAGAGCTTCAAATCATGTGGATAGGCTCCGAGAGCGGAGAGATTGTGGTGAGTGATGAGTTTGATCAAGCAGTCGTGGTGCCTGACGAATCCGAACAGCGAAAAGAACTAGACAGTGAGAACAAGAGCGATGATGAACAGAAGGGCTTGTAATGTCTAATCGGGAGATTGAGCGTTCAATAGAAGCGATTTTGATGGTGGTGGATGAGCCGGTATCTGAGGTCGTTCTCGCTCAGATAATTGAAGTTCCAACCGAACAGGTACTTGAGTCGCTTAACTCATTACAGAATCAATACGAATCTGAACAGAGGGGGATTTCAACTCCGTCAGATTTCTGGGGGATGGCGTTTTTATAGCCACCCGGATCAAGCTCCACTTGTTGAGAAGTTTGTTCTCGATGGCCAGCAGGCAAAGTTGACTCAAGCAGCGTTGGAAACCCTTGCCGTAATCGCATATCGCCAGCCAATCTCCAGAGCGCGCGTCTCAGCGATTCGAGGAGTTAACGTCGAAGCGGTAATGAAGACGCTCATCGTGCGGGGCCTGGTTGAAGAATCAGGCATGGAGCATGAAACCGGAGCAATTCTCTATAAAACAACCAACTTCTTCCTAGAGCGTCTCGGTCTTAACTCAGTTACAGATTTACCAGCCCTCGCACCATTCTTGCCAAATATCGATGGACTTGATGAGGTAATCGCTTCTCTCACCGAATAACCATCGGTTAGCTGTTGGTATTTAGGCGTGGATTATCGGCTTAGACTTGCCGGGTGGAAATTCGACTTCAAAAAATTCTTGCTGATGCAGGGGTGGCGTCTCGTCGGAAATCCGAAGAGTTGATTATCAATGGTCGAGTAAGCGTGGATGGAAAAGTTATTCGCGAGCTTGGGATGAAATTTGACCCGATAAAGCATAAAGTTGAAGTAGATGGTGAGGCAATAAATACAAATTCACACAAGTCTTATATAGCGTTTAATAAGCCTAAAGGCGTTGTGTCTACCATGTTCGATCCTGAAGGTCGGCCTTCCCTCAATGAATACTTCTCAGAAAATATTGAGAGGCTCTTTCACGTAGGGCGACTTGATATGGAAAGCGAAGGGCTGCTCCTACTGACAAATGACGGAGAGTTCGCAAACAAACTAAGCCACCCCAAATTTGGCGTGAAAAAGGTTTATTACATTGAGCTTCAAAACCCAATTAAACGAAATGAAATGGAACGTCTGTTAAAAGGGATCAAATTAGAAGACGGGTATTCAAAGGTCGACTCCATCGAAGCAGATCAATCGGGGCACTTGGTGGAAGTTGCCATCCACTCAGGAAAGAATCGAATTCTCCGAAGGTTATTTGCAGAGGTAGGCCATCCCATTGAAAGATTGGTGAGAATCTCATTCGGGACAATCAAGCTCGGTGAGTTGAAGTCGGGGAAGTGGCGCTACCTGAATGAGATTGAGTTGCTTTCATTACAAAACGATAAATAGTTATATCTATACTGTAGATTATTGTTATTAATTAATAGATATATCGACATTCTGGGTGTCAGAAAATATCAATATGTCGATATTATGAGCCTGACAAGAATATGAAATACCTATAAGTCGATATTTGCAAAACATCTCGAACGATTGTCGACTTTTCAAAATTCGTCAAAAATGAAGAAATCTATTTATAGACACATCGAGAAATACATACATATATAAAACGAGTAGCTCTCTTCATTGGTTACCCTTGCCTCATGTCAATACGCGCAATTCGAGGAGCTACTCAGGTTGCAGCAGACACTCCTGATGATTTAAAACGGGGAGTTCAAGAGCTCATTACGGAGCTAATGAAAGCAAACAATCTTCAAGCGAGCGATCTCATTTCTATGCTCTTCACGGCCACTCCTGATCTAGTGAGCGATTTCCCAGCTGCCAGCGCCAGAGGGCTAGGACTAGAAGCGGTTCCTTTGATCTGCGCGGTAGAAATAGCAGTTCCCGGATCACTACCTCGGGCTATTCGCGTAATGGTGCATTGCGAAACCCCGCTTGAACAGCGCGAAATTTCCCATATCTATCTTCATGGAGCCAAGAGTCTCCGTAAAGATCTCGCCCAATAGTGGCTAGATACTCGAGAACAAACTCATGATTACTTCAGTTCGAATTGTCGGCGCGGGATTGATTGGAACCTCTATTGGTCTTGCGCTCCGATCGCATGGTGTTCATGTTGATATTTCCGATAGCGATAAATCTGCCGAAGCTTTGGCTAAAGATTTAGCAAGAGCAGAGAAGTTGGATAACCCCGAGGTAATTATTGTTGCTGTTCCAGTTTCGAAGATACTTGATGTTCTGAAAACCGAATCCGCTCTCTATCCACGCTCGATACTTATGGATGTAGGTAGTACAAAGTATGAACTTCAAGTAAAAGTTGATGAATTATCGGATTTAAGAAGTCAGTTTGTAGGTACCCATCCAATGGCAGGACGAGAGGTAAGTGGTCCAACCGCAGCTCGAAATGATCTTTTCGCAGGAAGAGCATGGCCAATCGTTAAATCGACATATACATCTTCTGCAGCGCTTGAAAAGGTAAAAGAAGTGATCGGATTATGTGGAGCCACTACCTATGAGATGGGCGCTGAAGAGCACGACCGGGCGGTATCGGTTCTTTCGCACCTTCCACAGATCTTGAGTTCAGCGATGGCGGGTCAATTGCACGGGCTTTCCAACGACGAATTAGTGCTCTCCGGTCAGGGTCTTCGTGATCTCACGCGGCTGGCTGCTTCGGATAAAACTATGTGGATCGATATTTTGCGGAGTAATCGACAATTCATCATTCATGCGTTGAATTCTCTAGGTGAAACTCTCGACACAGTTCTGAGCGCGCTCATTGAGGATGACGAAAAAACTTTAGAGAAGTTATTAGTTGTTGGAAAAGATCAACAACAGAGAATCAGCGGTAAGCACGGTGCACAACCTCGAGATTACAGCTTCATTAATGTGGTCGTTGGAGATAAGCCAGGACAACTTGGGGCTCTCTTTATTGAATGCGCAAATGTTTCAGTTAACGTCGAAGACATCACTCTTGAACATTCACCGGGACAACAAACAGGTCTTATTACCTTGGCACTTTCTGCCAAAGATGCTGACGTTCTTTACCATCATTTAGTTAAATTAAATTGGCAGGTTCATCGCGCATGAAACCAATCGTTTTAGCGATCGATGGTCCGAGTGGCGCTGGAAAATCCAGTACATCAAAGAATTTTGCGATTAGAGCAAACTGGAAATATTTAGATACGGGTGCGCTGTATCGAGCGGTAACGTGGCTTGCACTAGAGAAAAATTGTAATAATCCGGAAGAACTTCTGGCTGAATTAGATAAGAATTCTCTAGTCTTCAAAACAAATCCAGCAGAACCTCAAATAATTTGTGGCGGAAGAGATATCAGTAAAGACATTCGAACTGAACTCATCACATCTAACGTTTCGCAATGGAGCGCGTATCCAGAAATTCGTCAGTATCTTCTTGGTGTTCAAAGAAAGATAATTTCACAATCATTACCAGGAATAGTCGTTGAAGGACGAGATATTGGTTCAGTTGTCGTCCCAGATGCGGAGATTAAGATCTATTTGCATGCGGATATCTCAGCACGTGCAGCACGGCGTGAGCAGGAAATACGCAGTGATTTAAGCGTCGAAAGCTCAATTTCGGAAGTTTCAGAATCGCTTCAAAAACGTGACCATATTGACTCCACGCGTTCAGTATCACCACTAACGAGAGTAGATGGCGCAATTGACGTTGATTCAACACACATGAACCTGGAAGAGACAGTTGATCTGATTTGGCGCATCGCAAAGGAGAAAGGCGTCTTTGGATTACCGGTTGTTGCTGTCATTGGTAGACCAAACGTTGGCAAGTCAACACTCATTAATCGAATGATCGGCAGCCGCGAAGCAATCATTGAAGATAATCCTGGCGTAACTCGTGATCGAGTTTCATACGAAGCTGAATGGAATGCTCGGAAATTTGTCGTCATGGACACGGGCGGTTGGGAAGTTTCTCCAGAAGGAATCTCTGTAAAAATTACAGCGGCTGCAGAAGAGGCGCTCAATCATTGTGACATGGTGATGTTTGTTGTCGATGGCCAAGTAGGCGCAGTAGACGAAGACGATGCACTCGTTGATCTCTTACGAAGATCTCGGAAGAAAATATTTCTCGTTGCTAACAAGATCGATAACGAAAAAGATGAAGCGTATGGCTATTCGCTATGGAATCTCGGTTTAGGAGAGCCACACTTTGTTTCGGCTTTACATGGCCGTGGCAGTGGAGATTTGCTCGACGCCCTCGTCAACGAATTACCAGAAGTAGGACAGAGTTCACTCGATGATGGTTTTCGAAGAGTTGCCATTGTTGGCCGTCCCAATGTTGGTAAATCGTCACTCCTGAATTCACTCTCTGGAACTAATCGAGCGTTAGTTGATGATGCAGAGGGAACAACGAGAGATCCGATTGATGAGTTAATTGAATTTGGTGGCGCTACATGGAGATTTATAGATACCGCTGGTTTACGTCGTAGAGCCCATCAAGCATCAGGTACCGATTACTACGCATCGCTAAGGACAGAACGTGCAATTGATAATGCGGAAGTGGTGGTCATGATTATCGATGCCTCAGTTCCCATCACCGAACAAGATCTCCGTGTTATTTCCAAGGTTGAAGAGTCCGGAAAAGCGCTCGTCTTAGCCCTTAATAAATGGGATTTGGTTGATGAAGATCGAAGAACCGTTTTAGACAAGGAGATAGACCGCAATCTTGATCAGGTGGAATGGGCCGAGCGGATCAATATCTCCGCAAAGAGCGGTTGGCACAAAGATCGATTAGCACCGGCTCTGAATAAAGCGCTTCAGAGTTGGGAGAAACGAGTTCCCACAGCGAAACTCAATTCGTTCCTGGGTGCACTCGTTGGTAGCAATCCACCGCCCATTCGTGGCGGGAAGCAACCTAAAATTCTCTTTGCTACTCAAGCCGGAATTCAGCCACCGAAGTTCGTACTCTTCGCCAATGATTTTCTCGAGGCGTCGTATCGAAGGTTTATAGAACGACGGTTACGTGAAGAGTTTGACTTTACGGGCTCACCTGTCCAAGTTTCGGTCCGAGTACGTGAGGCTCGTTAACTAGTATTTCCTTACGTAGTATTGCTTGTAGAAGTATTGCTTTTAGGAGTATTGCTTTTAGAAGAATGGTTTAGCACCAAGACCGGGACGTAGCGCAGCTTGGTAGCGCACCAGGCTGGGGGTCTGGTGGTCGCAGGTTCAAATCCTGTCGTCCCGACGTGAGTAACAAAGGTTTGCGCGCAGTTTTAACGATTCCTAACGCGCTTTCGATGATGAGAGCTTTTGGCATTCCTCTCTTTCTCTGGGTAGTTCTAGTTCACGGATCACCGTTATGGGGAGTTCTCATCCTTGTTGTCGGGGGAGCGACTGATTACTTAGATGGAAAATTGGCGCGAGCGCTTCATCAAGAGAGTCGACTTGGCGAATTGCTTGATCCTGCCGTTGATCGGCTTTACATCATCGCAATTATTTTTGCTTTGTACTCGGAGAACGTTCTACCTGGTTGGGTCGTCGCACTTCTCTTTGGCCGCGATCTCTTTCTTGGCCTACTTCTGATTTTTCTCCGTCGCTATGGTGTTGGTCCATTCAAGGTGACCTACTTAGGAAAAGCTGCGACCTTCAATCTGCTCTACGCGCTTCCATGTTTGTTGTTGGTTGATGCAACCTCTGGATTGCTCTCAGATGTGGCCTTCGTTTTCGGATGGGCCTTTACCATTTGGGGAATAACGCTCTATCTGCTTACTGGAGTTCAGTACTCAGCGAGCGGTCTTTCGAGCGCTAGATTAAAAATTCGAAGTGTTGTGCGCGATTAAAAGTATGTAGTATCACCACTATGTCAAACATTCCACAAGAATTGCGATACACGAAAGAACACGAATGGATTTCGGGCGCTGGCCCGGTTGTTAAAGTTGGTATTACCGACTTTGCGCAAGCTGCCCTTGGTGACATTGTTTATATTCAACTTCCTAAAGTGGGAGATACCGTTAAAGCAGATGCTGTGTGCGGAGAAGTAGAATCGACGAAATCTGTTTCAGAAATTTATTCACCATTAAGTGGAAAAATCGTGTCAGTTAATGAGAGCCTTAATTCTCAACCAGAAATTATTAATGGCGATCCTTATGGATCTGGCTGGATTTGTGAGATTGAAGTAGCTGATGTTTCAGCGATTAATGGATTGCTAACCGCGGAACAGTATTCGGAAATTACGGCTTGACCCCAACCTTCTAGCCGAATAGTGTCAGCCTCAACATCAGGCTGAGAGTTTGGGGGTAGGGATGTCTGAGAAACCAGATCTCTCTCGCTCCGACCTCACCACCACAATCCATCTCTCTTCCCTTAAAGCACTTTCCCCGCATCTCGCGTCAATTATTGAAAACCTCAGTAACGAAGATCGAAACGTTTTAGCTCAACTTCCGATCGGTTCGGGAATGCTTGTTGTTGCAACTGGTCCAGCAAAAGGATCACGTTTTCTTATTGATAAGGAAAGTACAACTATTGGTCGACATATCAATTCCGACATTTTGTTGGATGATGTTACGGTCTCTCGTAAACACGCCATTGTTGAAACCTCCTCACATCATCAGACACCAACAGCTCGAAAATTCGTACTGAAAGATCTCGGTAGTTTAAATGGAACGTATGTTGATGGCATCCAACGAGATGAGTGTGCTTTAACAAATGGGAATGAAATTCACATTGGAAAATTTAAATTGATTTTCTTTGCAAATGATGGAGAGCTTTCCAAAATTATTCATCATAGTAATCTGACACAAGGGGAGAAGAAGTAATGAGCGTTCCAGCTCGTGCTTACTTGAGCATCGGTGAAGTATTAGGAAAATTGCGCAGTGATTTTCCAGACGTGACTATCTCAAAAATTCGGTTTTTAGAGTCGGAAGGCTTGATTGAGCCGCAACGAACACCATCGGGTTATCGTAAATTTACAACCGCCGATTTAGAGAGACTTCGATACGTTCTATTGGCACAACGTGATCAATACCTACCGCTCAAAGTGATTAAAGATAATCTCGATGCAATTGATCGAGGTCTACAACCAGCGGCACAAGGAAACGGTGTAGCCACTGTTAAATTCAACGCTATTGACGGCGCACTCTCGCCGTCACACTTTGTTGAACAAGGTGAGATCAAACTTTCGCGAGAAGAATTATTGCGAGCAAGCGAATTAACTGACGATCAATTAGTGGAGTTGGAATCATTTGGATTGATTCAAATCAAAGGTCGCTTCTATGACGCAGATGCGTTAGCAGTTGCAAAAGCTGTAGCCGAGATGGCGGTCTTCGGAATCGAAAGCAGACACCTTCGAGCATTTAAGACCGCGGCAGATCGAGAAGTGGGCTTAGTAGAACAAGTCATCACGCCATTGATGCGTCAAAAAAATAGCGACTCAAAAGCTCGAGCAGAGGAAGTACAAAAAGAATTAGCCTCACTTTCCGTGCGTCTCCATGCAGCGTTGGTGCGTTCCGGACTTCATCGTTTGAGATAGCGGGCTAACTCGTGAACTTTCAAGCGCTTGATGTCGTAGGAGTTCGCGTTGAGATGCCCTCGAACCAACCGATCGTTCTTTTAAAGGAGATCGGAGGCGTGCGATATCTGCCAATCTGGGTCGGAGCTGTGGAAGCGACGGCGATCGCATTTGCACAGCAAGGAATTACATCGCCTAGGCCGATGACACATGATTTAACGAAATCGATCATTGAAACCTTGGGAGCTGGTTTGGATTCGGTTCATCTGACTGAGATTAAAGATGGTGTTTTCTATGCCACTCTTAATTTTTCTGGCGGGAAATCGATTTCTGCGCGACCAAGTGATGCCATCGCATTAGCGCTGCGGACAGGTGCACCTATCCTGGCTAGCGAGGTGCTCCTTCAAACTGCAGGGATTGAGATCCCAGACCAGGCTGATGACGAAGTGGAGAAGTTCAAGGAATTTCTCGATCAGATAAACCCGGAGGATTTTGGGCAATAGCCTGACATATCAGCCTAGAAAGTCTAAAGAAGTGGTTGAGAGTTGTAGCGTGTTGATGATTGATTCCACCAAGTGGGAAAAGTACCTTTTACCCATTCCCCGCAAGGCTTTCCCCTCCTTGGAAGAAGGTGCTCATGTCTGAGATTGGTTATCGCGGCGCTACTGCATGTACCGCGGCAGGAATTTCATACCGCCAATTAGATTATTGGGCGCGTACCGGTCTTGTTGAACCGACAATTCGCACCGCAACTGGTTCAGGATCTCAACGCCTTTATGGTTTCCAAGACATTTTGGTTTTGAAAATTGTTAAACGATTACTCGATACCGGTGTATCGCTACAGAACATTAGAACTGCGGTTACTCATCTTCGCTCTCGTGGTGAAGCAGACCTAGCGCGGATCACGCTTATGAGCGATGGCGCATCCATCTACGAGTGCACTAACAATGAAGAGATAATCGATTTACTGCAAGGCGGTCAAGGCGTCTTCGGAATTGCTATTGGCAAAGTGTGGAATGAAGTCGAAGGCTCGCTCTCAACCCTTCAAGGGGAGAGCACGGAAGACGGCACCATCGTTGTGGGAAATTCAAGTGATGAATTAGCCATCCGTCGTAAGTTGCGAGGCGCATAACTTTCGATAAGTTTCACCTATGACGTCGGTGCGATCGGGATTTGTTGATCGCCACATAGGACCATCGCAAGAGCAGATTGATTTAATGCTCCTTCAATTAGGATTTAAAGATCTCGAAAGTTTTACAGCAGCCGTAGTCCCAGCATCAATTGCGATGACTACAAAGTTGCAATCGGTGTTACCGGAAGCTGCGTCAGAAGTTTCAACAATAGAAGAGTTACGAACTATTGCATCGGAAAATTCTCTCTTTCGTTCATTTATTGGCACCGGGTATTACGGAACCATTACGCCACCAGTTGTTTTAAGAAATGTTTTAGAAAATCCAGCTTGGTACACGGCGTACACGCCATATCAGCCGGAAATTTCGCAAGGTCGCCTTGAAGCGCTCTTTGCATTCCAAACAATGATCTCGGATTTAACTGGGCTACCCATTTCTAACGCGTCGATGCTTGATGAAGGTACTGCCGCGGCAGAAGCGATGACGTTAGCTCACCGGCAATGGAAAGGTAGCGATGATGCGATCTTTTACATTGATAGTCGCCTTCATCCACAATCGATAGCGGTCATTCAAACTCGCGCGAAACCACTTCACCTCAACGTTTCTGTTGTGGATGTATTTACCCATGATTTAAGCAACGCTTTTGGTGTGATTGTTCAGTATCCAGATACTTATGGAACAACGCGAAATTTAGATTCACTTGTGAAAAAAGTTCACGATGCCGGCGCATTAGTTGTAGCTGCGACAGATCTACTCGCTCTGACGTTATTGAAATCGCCAGGGGAGTGGGGCTGTGATGTTGCAGTGGGTTCAGCGCAACGTTTTGGCGTACCTATGGGTTTTGGTGGACCACATGCTGGTTTTATGTCAGTGCGTCAAGGTTTGGAACGATCATTACCGGGAAGACTCGTTGGTCAAAGCGTTGATAGCCACGGTAACCCGGCGCTTCGATTGGCGTTGCAAACACGTGAGCAACATATCCGCCGCGATAAGGCAACAAGCAATATTTGCACCGCACAAGTTTTACTTGCAGTTATTTCCGCGTTCTATGCAGCATGGCATGGTCCGCAAGGGCTCATCGCTATTGCTAAGCGAGTCCGAACATATGCAACATCATTCGCAGCATCGCTTCACAATCAGAGTACAAAGTAGTTACTGAGAACATTTTCGATACTGTACATATTGCTACATCAAAGACCGAAGAACTCATCAATAGCGCGAAAGCAAAGCGAATAAATTTACGTCGAACTAACGAAGGTGTTGCTCTCTCATTCGATGAAACCGTTACTGATAAAGACCTCGCAGATCTTTATGAGATATTTTCAGTGAAGAAGGCGACTGAGATTTCACATGACAATTTCTCATCTGATCTCAGCCGCAAGAGCGCATTCTTGCAACATCCAATTTTCAACACGTATCACTCGGAAACTGCAATGTTGCGATATCTCCGTACCTTGGCAGATAGAGATCTAGCACTAGATCGAACAATGATTCCGCTCGGTTCGTGCACGATGAAACTTAACGCGACGACTGAGATGGAACCCATTACCTGGCCAGAGTTTTCTGCGCTCCATCCATTTGCCCCGGCAGAACAAACCCAGGGGAGTAGGCGGTTAATTTCTCAGCTCTCCGACTGGCTCGTAGCGATCACTGGGTATGACGCAGTCTCGCTTCAACCCAACGCAGGATCACAGGGTGAATTTGCAGGCTTATTGGCCATCCGAAATTACTTAAACAACAACGGCGGCTCGGAAAGAGATATCTGTCTGATCCCATCAAGTGCCCATGGAACCAACGCAGCCAGCGCCGTAATGGCGGGCATGAAAGTGGTTGTTGTTGAGTGCGATGAGATGGGAAACGTTTCGTTACCCGACATACGCGCCAAAATCGCTGAATATTCTGGGCGAATAGCAGCGCTGATGGTGACATACCCATCCACACACGGCGTATTCGAAGAAGCTATTGGCGATATTTGCGCAGCTATTCATGATGCAGGCGGTCAGGTTTATGTCGACGGAGCAAATCTCAATGCGTTAGTAGGTTTGGCACAACCAGGAAAATTTGGGGCCGATGTTTCACATCTCAATCTTCATAAAACTTTCTGCATTCCTCACGGAGGAGGCGGACCTGGGGTAGGACCAGTAATCGCCCGCAAACATCTTGCACCATATCTTCCTAATCATCCGCTTGATCCTTCTGCTGGTCCAGCAAGTGGCCCTGGCCCAATTTCAGCTGCGCCATTTGGGTCGGCAAGTATTTTGCCCATTTCATGGTCGTACATTCGAATGATGGGCGGAGATGGATTAACTCGAGCTACACAAGTTGCCATTCTCTCTGCAAATTACGTTGCTCAGCAATTGAAGAATGATTATCCAATTCTTTACACCGGACGAAATGGTTTGATAGCACATGAGTGCATCATCGATATTCGCGAGATTACAAAAGATTCAGGCGTGACCGTCGATGATATTGCTAAGAGGTTGATGGATTTTGGGTTCCATGCTCCGACGATGAGCTTTCCAGTTGCAGGAACGTTGATGATTGAACCAACCGAGAGTGAAGATATTCATGAATTGGATCGATTTATTGAAGCGATGAAGATCATCGCGGCCGAGATCGCAGCAATTACTGAAGGGAAGGTTGCGTTGGAGAAATCAGCGCTACGCAACGCGCCTCACACCGCCGAAGATCTTTTGCGAACTGAATGGGATCGTGGTTATTCGCGAGAAATCGGCGCATTTCCTGCTGGAAGTAACATTGGGTTAATGCGGTCTGGAAAGTATTTCCCGACAGTGAGCCGAATCGATGGGGCATACGGGGATCGAAACCTTGTCTGCGCCTGCGAACCAATCTCGGCGCTAGCCATAAATTAGGCTGTTTCACGCTCGTTTTACTTTACATAATGTAACTTATCGGCGATATTGATAACGCCCAAAACCCCATTTAGTAACGTTCCACAACGCCTCAGCAACGATCTTCTTACTCATCTTTGATACCCCTCCGACGCGTTCTACAAATGTTATGGGTACCTGCGCTATTGAATATCCAGTTCGATGTGCACGAAGCGCTACTTCAATTTGAAAACAATATCCTTGTGAATGGATCGAGTTGAGATCAATATTTTCTAAAACTTCTCGATGAAATGCTCGATAGCCACTTGTGATGTCTCGTAAGTCCAATCGAAGTGCAAAACGTGCATATCCTGTTCCAATTCGCGAAATAAGCTGTCGAATAACTGGCCAATTCACTACAGATCCACCTGGAATCCATCGCGTACCTATTGCCATATCGTGGCCATCTAGTGCGTCAAGAAGATTCACTAATTCTTCTGGTTGATGGCTCAAATCAGCATCGATTTCACAGAGAACGTCATAGTCATGAGTTAAACCCCACGTGAAACCGGCTATGTAAGCAGGTCCTAAACCACCTTTGCCGGGACGTTCTAAGAGATGTAACCATTTATTTCCAGAATTTTGTTCTTGCTTGACATAACGTGCGGTGCCATCTGGCGAATTATCATCAACAATGAGTAGGTCTATTTCATAAGAATGTTCGTTAGATCGAACCGCCAAGTGATGTCGAACTGTAGTTATCCGAGATATCAAATTCCCTATCGACTCAATTTCGTTATATGTTGGCGAAACGATCAGAACTTTAGTTGCACTCATGGCGAAAATTTTCTACGTAAAAGTACGAACGCTAGAA
>RFMS01000016.1 GCA_009927575.1 Actinomycetota bacterium | reverse complement strand
ACTTAGTTCGCAGGAAACGAAATAGGTATCGATGGTATCGCAGGCGCAGTAGTCGTTGATTTCCTGAAATTTGCCCGCCTTGTGCATGGGGTAGACATCATGCCCGGTGATGCCCATTTTTCCGGGCAGCCCCAGCCTGCGGGCCAGCAGGTTTAAGCCACCTTCCAACTTGCACGCCCCCTGGTTGGATAGAACATCTTGAAGATCAATGTAAGGCGAGCGGTATCTGCTGCGTTTTTCGCTAGAGAAATAGCTGGTTGCAGAAATGCCTTGGTCGTAGGCTGCGAGTTCCAAAAGCGGGAGATCAAACCCCCTGCCATTGAAGCTGACCAGGTTGGCACGTTTGTAGGTTTCAATGCCCTGCCAGAATAGCTTGACCATTTCGCTGGTGCGATATAGAGGTGCATCAAGGCAGTTAAGGCCAATGGGCATGAAGTTTTTGTCTACGGTAAGGGTGCAGATTGCAATCGGTTTTTGAAAGGTGAATGGTAGAAAGTCCGACCCTGAAAAACTTTTCGCCTTCGCCTCGGCTTGTGCCCTTTCGATTGCTGCTTCGGCCGAAAGGTTTTCGGATGGGTATTTTACCGTTGCAACCAACTCGCCATCGGGGATGCTTTCGGTATCGAACACAATGTAGGCTACGGCATCTTTGGGGTTGGTAGGTTTTTGAGTGCCTTCTTTTTTGATGTCTTGGGCGATTTGTGTGGAGTGGTCCATGTTTTCTTTCTGCTAATAAACTAAGATAAGCTTATGATCACCTGCATTGTTGCAAAGGTCAAGCTTGGCGCATTCTTTTCTTGATTTCAAGGTGTACCCGGGGCATGGAACGCAGCACCGTATTTTCCAATTGCAGAAAGTATCGCTACACCCTTTGGCGCCAGTGGGATTTCACCAACCCAAGTTATGCGATGTTCATCGGCCTTAACCCCTCTACCGCAGATGAAGTCCAAAACGATCCAACCGTTGCAAGATGCATTGATTATTCCATGCGCTGGGGTTTTGGCGCCCTTTGCATGATGAATATCTTTTCTTTCCGGGCGACCCTTCCC
>RFMS01000058.1 GCA_009927575.1 Actinomycetota bacterium | reverse complement strand
GTTCCCGTTATACGAATAACTTGAGCCCCTATCTCAACTGAAGCATTGGTATCAGTTGCTTTAATAGAAGTAATCATTAGCGAAGTACTTTCATTAATGGGCAATTGATCACCAACTTGAGGTACCCATTCGCCGGCAACTAACTTAAGAAAATTCGCAGGGTCGCCACGATAAATATTGAGATCTACACGGGAACCAGGAACTCCGTATTTCGGTGCAATCCCACACGATGTGTACTGCCATATCTGCCAGAGTGATGTGCAATTGGCTGTACTCCATGAATGCACGAAACACCCAGATACTTTTCGACCAGGTTCTGCGATGGGATCTGCCGGATTAATCGCGAATTGCGAAAGCCATAACGGAAAGTCTCTGAGTACATCACTTCTATTCATCGCACCTTCAAGAAATGATGGATAGGAGTAGAGAAATGGTTTACGCCCAGTTTTGGAATAGAAAACGCTCATCCATGTCTCGGCCCACAGAGTTACAGATGATCGAGTTGCGTATTTTGTACACACACCACGACTAATTTTGATGCAGTTATTTTCGAGATCAAGAGCGTAGGTAAGGTCGCGAGTATTGAATCCACCAAGACTAGTAAGTCGCCAGACAGCCTTTTGAGCTTCTGTTGTCGCATCCGTAATGATTGCTGCTCGATCGCTGGTATTAGGCAGTA
Source organism: Actinomycetota bacterium (assembly GCA_009927575.1). GTDB lineage: Bacteria > Actinomycetota > Actinomycetes > Nanopelagicales > Nanopelagicaceae > UBA7398. Next base: position 2,209 of record RFMS01000058.1, on the reverse strand, counting down.
CCGCATAGTGATAAAAACCCGTATAAATTCCAGCAGCTTGAGCAGCATTTCGATCCATCACGACATATTTTTTAGCCAAGACATCTGCGTCATCTCGTGAATCAGATGCTTTGATCAAAACAAATCGAATGCCAGATGAGTAAGCCTTAACAAAATCAATCGTTGCATCATTGGGGTGTTGCCAACGACTTATATCCATGCCATGAATTCGTCCACCCGGTCCCAATAGCGCTATTAATTCTGATTCATTAGCCACGCTAAGGGAGGGTTGTTGTTTAATAGTGATTGATTTAGATGGCGAATAAACCTTCGTTTTTCCAATCATCACGAGCGCTCGATACGAAACTTTCGCTTCAAGTGCCGTAGCCACCGCTTCGATTTTCCAAGCACCGCTTGAGGTTGTTACGCCTTTTAGCCGAGTATCGACCCACGCATCATTGAGTTTCACGAAAATTGATACTGGAGCATTTCGAAGCGCTGGCTTTATGACGCCATGAAAGGTTACGAGTGGTTCACCAACACTCGGAGTCTGAGAAAGGCTAAAAGTTGATGAATATTTTGCCGCGCTAACAGGGGAGAGCGAGAAACTTGAAAGAACTATTCCGATTAAGAGTATGGAAAAAAGCTTTCTCACTTTTCAACCACACTAATCTTTTCGCCAGTAACTTCAAGAATCGCCTTTTCGAGAATCTCTCGAAGGCTTGCACTTCGCGATGTGGTGTAATCGTGAGCTCCGGAAAGTTTTGCAGGATCTGAAAAATCAATCGTCAAAATCCCAGCATCTAATGAGACTAAACGACCATCAAAATATGCCAGCCAGGCAACGCGATTATTTCGCTCAACACAATCGAGAATTTCATTCCATCGACTCTTAAGTTCATTTAGCGCGAAAGGCACTCGGCCATGTTAGTAACGATCTTAAGAAAGTGGCTTCATTTCATCGAAAACTTCCCGAATCTGAACGCCAGATAACCCAGGAACGACTTTTAAACCTTCTCTATATAACTCGCGGATCTCTTCAAGTGAATCAGCACAAATTACATATGAAGCAATTTCGCTATTGACTTCTATATCGGCACTTGCGGTCCATTGAGAGTCTTTCTGGAATATATGCAGGTCAATTGTTTTCATTTGAGCACCTCCAACGCCTCTTCCTCGGTTAGACCAATTTTCTCGACGAGGATTATTTTAACGAGCGTACTTGAAATTTCTTGGGAGTGATGGAACTTCTTAATTAATAATTGATGAAATTACTTGAGCGATTTTCTCATTAATTTTTACGGCAGAAATTGGACCACTATTGGAAGCCTTTTCAGCTGCTCGCTCATGAATAAAAGCTCCGCTCGCGCCGGCCTCAATAATGGACATCGTTCCATCCATTATGGATTGAGAATTGCTCGCAACAATCGCGCCAATTATTCCTGCCAAGACATCGCCTGTTCCAGCCGTTGCGAGCCAAGGAGTAGCTCTTGGCATTTCAATGACTCTTTCACCATCAGCGAGGAAAGTTATAGATCCTTTCAACAAAACACTTACGCCGAGTTTTTCCGAAGCTTGCTTTACCCATACATCAGGTTGTGCTGCAATTTTTACTGAAGAAACGTTCTCGCCTCTTGCGCACATTAACGCGGCAAGTTCACCGACATGTGGAGTTATCAAAGTCGGGCTACTTTGACTTACCTGCCAAATGAAGTGCGCCAGCATCAAGAACTAATGGCACGTGATCGTGAATTGCTCGTGTGATATCTCGTTGTCGAAGCCAGGTATTTACACCACCAGAATTTGCGACTCCAGATCCCAATAACCAAGCGCTGACATCACCTGATTTCACAACAACCTCTGGCGATGACCCAAGTACCAATGATTCAACAAAATTTCTTTTCGATAAATTAAATGGTGAACGAACTGGTTGGAATCGAACCATTCCTATTCCAGTCGCCATCGCCGCTGAAGCCGTAAGAACTGCAGCACCAGGATAAGTAGTTGAACCAGTTATTAATCCGAGTACGCCTCGAGAATATTTAGAATCAAATTCATGTGGACGATAGATATATTTTTTGGTTTTTCGCGCTGACCATTCAATATGCCCAGTCTTTTTACTCATCGCAATAACCACCGATCATGTTCTTGATGAACATTGGTGGGGCAGGTAGGGCTCGAACCTACGACGACCGGATTATGAGTCCGGGGCTCTAACCAACTGAGCTAC
>RFMS01000144.1 GCA_009927575.1 Actinomycetota bacterium | reverse complement strand
ATCCATTTAGTGAAGTAATCCCTTTGATTGAACGAAAGGAACGCAGGACATGGCGATCTTTCGATTCCAAATTGCTCTTCCAGATCGCCCAGGATCATTAGGTGCTGTTGCTTCGGCTATTGGTTTTGCTGGTGGAGATATCCGCGGACTTGTTGTTCTTCGAAGCGAAAACGGTCGCGGAATAGACGATGTCACGATTGCAATACCTGGACAAGATCCTTCAGATATGACCAACGTATTAAATGCAATAGGTGGCGTCGACGTTATATCAGTTACGCCAGTCGTTTAATTTCTTATGCTCTCATTTCGAGAGGCAACCCTGGAAGACGCATCAATCTGCGAAGAGATTATCGATTTACAAGAGAAATCTTTTGATCCTGCTGCACATTCCGTAGGACTAGTTCATGTGAGAGAAATTCTTAATGGATATTTCTCCGAAGTCCACTCCGAGCTCTTGATTGAAGACGACATTCCGGTTGCCTTCATTAATATCCACGGCGACGATGTAAGAAAAACATATTTTCCAGATATTTATGTCCGTCCCTCGCATGACGTTTTCGATGTCGCTTTAACTAGATTAGAAGAGTACATATCCAAAAAGAATGCACAATGGACCATTCTCATTGGCATCAATGCCAGAGATGATTACGCGAAGAAAGTGCTCTCGCAATGTAATTATCAATGGATTCGAAAATATTGGGGCATGGAAGCTCCTCTTCTTGATATTCCATTTCCTGCTTTGCCTACTGGATTGGAAGTGAAAGTCGTTGATATCGAACGCAATCTTCATGAGTGGTATCAGGTGCATCAAGATTCATTCTCCGAACATTTCGGCTTTCAACCACGACCATTTGAAAAGTGGAGAGATCTGTTTCTAAGCGCTGAGGGATTTGATCCCGATGGCACATTTCTCTTGTATGAAAATGGAGAATGCGTAGGCTTTGTGGAGTCAAGCAATGAGAAAGCGCATGAAAATTCTGGCTATATCAATATGGTGGGTGTACGAAAATCCAAACAAGGAATGAGGTATGGCACTCTTCTTATTCAATGGGCGATGGCATACGCAAAGCGGAGAAATTTCAGCAAAATTGGGCTCAATGTTGATACAGGAAACACAACATCAGCACTCAATGTTTATCAACGTTTAGGTTTTCGTGAGATTTCAAGCTGGGAGCAATTCAAGAAAATCTTGTAGTTTCATTAGAATTATCCTGTGTCTCGACTAAGAATTACACTTCGAATATCAATCTTCATTAGCGCAATTACTTTTACTTTATTCTCGGTGCCTGTGCAAGCTGATACTTCTCAATCGCGTGAGCAACACGTTGCTGAACTCAAGGCAATTTATGTTCCCCAATACGATTCTCAATATTCGCGACTTATGGCAATCAAAACAAAAGCTTTTACTGTTACTTCATTGAAAAAGTCATTTAATACTGTGATGGATGATTTTCTTGATGTGCAGAAGACAGTGTATGGCGCGTGGGCAGACCCACTAGCTGATGCAGATGCCGCTGCTTCCTACTCAGATGAAGAGATTGGTGAATTCGAAATATCAATCACTTACTTAGAACGGCAAGTTGCGAAAGTAGCGACTATCACCTGTATCAAAGGAAAAGTAACGAAGAAAATTACTGATATTTCACCAAAATGCCCGTCAGGATATGTGAAGAAGAAGTAATTCGAGCAGGTTGGGTTTTACCCCATCACCGTTCCGCTTGATTGAGCATTACGTTCACGTTTGCGAGAGAAAGTGCCTAAATTGATTGAGTGTTCTGTCTTCTTGCATTGATACACAACGGGATGCGAATCGTGGTCGCTTCCATTTTCAACTGATTCAATGAGATGGGCCATGATAAATCCCACTCCCGTTGCATTTTTAAATTGGTTGCCACTTGTACCGATAGCGACATAGAAACCTGGAACATCAGTCTTGTCGTAGATTGGCGTCCAATCAGAAGAGACGTCGTAAACGCCAACAACTCCTACTGGCGACGATGGAATTTGCGCCGCTGGAAATCTACGTGCCAGGCGATATGTTTGCGATTCAAAGATTTCAACGGTGCGGACCATATTTACCTGGTCGACTTTGTCGGGTTCTACCCAATGCATCGGATCGCACTCTGGTTCAGTTCCGCCTACAAGCGTTATTCCACCTGCGCCAGATCGCATATATGTACCGAGATCAAGATCTCCCATGATGGGACCAGGTAAGAGATCTTTCGGTGTTGAGATCTGATGGACTTCTTGACGCATCGGTTTAATTTCAACAGTGAAGTCACTTCCTGCGCCAGCCATTCGATTAATCATGGTTGACCACGGTCCAGCAACGTTCACGATGACATCTGCAGAAATTACTTGCTCGCCTGTTGTGAGAACTTCTTTCTTCTCGCCATCAAAATCGCGAACCGTCACACTCGACACTCGACCAGTTGCAGAATCTTTTGCAATGCTCACCACTGCTTTTCGGTAGATAAATGTTGCGCCTTCACGACGCGCTGCCTCAGCAAAATTCTGTGCCGCCAAGAGCGGGTCACTGACGTAGCCACCTGCCGGAGAATAAATTCCGCCTAGCTCTTCGGTCGCTTCTTCCCAAAATGCATCCGATTTCACTGGTTTATTCGGCCAATACTTTCCCGCATCTATTCCAGGCATGCGAGTTTTTAGCGTTGCAGAATCCCAAATTTCATAGGGAATATTTGCTTGATCAAAGAGTTTCATCGTATGTTCATTGGATAACACTGGAACATCGAGCATGACATAACCGCGATCGGATAGTTCGGCGTAGTGAGATTGGGAATTATCTAAACTGTTTCGTGAATATCCAGATGTGCCGTCGATGAGTGATTTGAAATCTTTCCAGTGGAAATAAGATTCCCAGGAGAGCATCACTGCATCAAATGTGGAATAGTTAAAACGAACGACGGCACTTGAAGCGCTTGTTGAGCCGAGTCCGGCTGCAGAGTTTCTTTCGATTACCGTGACATCATGCCCGGCACGTACTAGTTGTAGTGCGATAGAAGATCCAATAACCCCTGACCCAATAATTACTGCGCGCATAGTCGGGTAAGTTCTCAGAATACTTTGAGTAAGTCAATTCCTTAGTTCAATTCGAGCACCATCACTTGGTAGTGATGAAAAAAATCTCGGCGGAGTGAATCCTTGAGAAGCGAACGCTTGTTCAATCGCGCGTGAAATCTGACCAGCATCAGATTGCTTGATCAGTGCGATTGCACTTCCACCAAACCCGCCTCCGACCATACGAGCGCCAAGTGCGCCATGATCTATTGCCGCGTTTACAGCAGTATCAAGCTCAGGACATGAGACGTTGTAATCATCACGAAGCGAGCGATGCGATGCAGACAAGTTCTTTCCGACATCGGAGAAATTCTTTTCGGAGAGAAGCTTTACCGTTTCCAAAACGCGCGCAATTTCACTGACAGCATGACGCGCCCGGCGATACTCAGTGTTAGTAAGAAGTTCTTTCTCTTGTTCAAGTTTTTCAGCAGATAGTTCGCGCATGGATTTCACTCCAAGTTTTTTCGCTGCGGATTCACATGCTGCGCGCCGTTCCGCGTAGCCACCATCAGTGAGAGCGTGATGGGCTTGAGTATCGACAATGAGTAGTTGTAGTCCTTCGCTCGCCAAATCGAGTGGCACAAGAGTTGTCGCTAAATCTCGACAATCAAGGAGTAGTGCGTTTCCGGATTTACCGAGCATGGAAATTGCTTGATCCATAATTCCACAGGGCACTCCAACAAATTCATTCTCAGCTTTTTGGGAGAGGAGCGCGAGTGACTTTCTATCGTGACCGAGACTAAAAAGTTCGTTGAGTGCGAGCGCGACGCTACATTCAAGAGCGGCGATGAAGAGAGCCCTGCGCCATTCGGAACTTTTCCATCAATAAGTATGTTGAGACCGGTCGTTACGCCAAGAGACCAGACAACACCAAGCGGATAGCGTGGCCATCCGCTAACAGAGTCAGGTGAAAGTGGACTCTTGGCTACTTTCATTTCTTGAGAATTCTTCTGTGTGGATGCAAGATGGAATTCATTATCGCTTCGCTTACTAATTGCGACAGTCGTTACCAGATCTAGCGCAAAAGGAAGTACGAATCCTTCGCTGTAATCAATATGTTCACCGATAAAGTTGACTCGACCTGGTGCAGAAGCGATTATTTCTGGCAGAACACCGAAAACACTTTCGAATTTTTTGGCGAGCGGATGGCTCACTACAGTGAAACCTCACGTAGTTGTTGGGCAGATTGTTCAGGTTTCATATCCATAATAAATGCGCCCATTGCCGATTCCGAGCCCGCAAGATATTTCAGTTTTCCGGGTTGACGGCGAACACTACAAATTTGCAGATGAAGTCGAAGTGAATCTCTCCCTACTCGAACCGGGGCTTGATGCCAGGCTGCGATGTAAGCCATTTTTATACCGAATACACCGTCAAGGCGTTTAAAGGTCTCCTTCGCAATGGATGGATAGGCATCAGCCGCACGATCATCGAGTTCAGCAAGATCTGCAACAGGTCGAAGCGGTGCAATATGAATTTCAAAGGGATAACGCGACGCATAAGGAACATAGGAGATCCACTCACTATTTCTCGCAACAATACGCACTTCATCTCGGATTTCGCGAGCAACGATATCGTCCATCAATACTCGACCAGTTCGTTTCTTATGAGCGTCAGCTACTGCAAGCATCTTCTCAGCACGAGGGGGAACAAATGAATATGCGTAAATCTGTCCGTGTGGATGATTAAGCGTCACGCCAACTTCTTCGCCGCGGTTTTCAAACGGAAATATATGCGCGATGTATTTTTCCTGTGAAAGTTCCCGAGTTCGATCTCGCCATGCTTCCATGACTGTACGCACTTGCGAGTCAGATAGTTCATAGAAAGATTTATCGTGATCTGATGTGTAGCAGACAACTTCACATTTTCCAGCTGACGGAACTATTGGAGATTCGATATTCAAATTTCCCGGGGCGAAAGTTTCCGACATCTCCCACTCACCAATTGGCGGGCGAAGTGATGGTGAGCGATTATCAAAAATAACAACGTCGTAATCTGAATCTGGAATCTCGCTCATAAGTTGATCATGCGTTGGGCAGAGTGGACATAATTCTTTTGGCGGAAGAAACACTCGACCTTGTCGATGGGCGGCCATCGCAACCCACTCATTGAGAAGTGGATCAAGCCGTAACTCACCAATACTTGGCTGATCTTCGCGTGGTCGTTGGTCTACTGCGCTGCGCTCTTGATTATGGGTATCGTAATAACGGATTGTTCGACCATCTGCCATGGGCAAATCTGTACGAATGACGCCTGCGCTTAAGGTTTTTTTCATGGAAGTTTTTCCGCTGAAGCAGTTTCATTCGAGCTGGTCATGATTGTTACTCTACCCGTATGAATGAGCGTGCGCACTTATCCCACGGTGGCGTTGACCTCATTGCTTGCATTATTGATGGTGCACTCGTCATAGATTATTGGGGAGCTTCTCTTTCAAGCAGCGATAACTTCGATGCGGTTCGGAATCGATCGATATCAAATAGCGCTTTTGATTCGTTGCAATTTCCAGGTGTCATGCGCGAACAGTCCCGCGGTTGGCTTGGTGCGCCAACGCTTAGTGGTCATCGCCACGGAAACCATTCATCGACTCGATTTAGTGTTACGTCATTTTCTGCAACGAAGAGTTCGCTTACCGCGACACTGACAGATGTGCAGGCGGAATTAGAAATTACTGCAAAGTATGAGATCGATTCTTTTGGTGTATTAGCAATTAATGCAACACTCCGAAATAGTGGATCTTCAGATTATGTTCTCGATGGCTTCACACATTGGTTACCACTAGCAGATCGCGCTACTCATACTTTAGATTTTGCAGGTCGATGGTCCAATGAACGAAATCCGCAACGTCGCGAAATTGCAACAGGTCGATGGACTCGCGAATCTCGTGAGGGTCGAAGTGGTCATAACTTCACCATCATTGAATGTGCACTTACCGAGAGCACAAATTTTGCACACGGTGAAGTATGGGCGCTAGCTCTTGCATGGAGCGGTAATTCTCATCATTCCGTCGAGCGTAATTGGGATAGAACTCAATCACTTGGCGCAGGTGAAATATTGATCCCAGGAGAAGTGATTCTTAAAAGTGGTGAGACATATGTTGCACCATCAGCACTTGCCGGATATTCCAACACTGGTTTAGATGGATTAACTCATTCCTTCCATCAACGATTACGCGCACGGTGACACATCCAAAAACTCCTCGACCGTTAACGTTGAATGTCTGGGAAGCAATTGAATTTGACCATAATGAGCAGTCACTAAGAAACATCACAGATGCCGCCGCAGAAATAGGAGTGGAACGATTAGTACTTGATGATGGCTGGTTCCATCTTCGACGTAATGATCGAGCTGGTTTAGGTGATTGGGTAGTCGATCCTGCAGTCTGGCCGAACGGTCTCGCGCCAATCTTTTCTTATATAAAAGGTAAAGGAATGCAGGTTGGTCTCTGGTTCGAGGGTGAAATGGTGAACCCAGATTCAGATCTCTATCGTGCACATCCTGAGTGGGTTTTACATACTCCACATCACCCGGAAAATCTCTGGCGACATGAATTAGTTCTTGATCTGACAATTCCTGAAGCGTTTAACCATGTATGTGAACAGGTCTCGGCAATTCTGAACGAACTTCCAATTGATTACATTAAGTGGGATCACAATCGAACAGTTATTGATACTGGCGTGAAAGCGAAAGTTCGCGCGCAAACTCAAGCAATCTATCGACTCTTCGCAGAATTGAAGAAGCGCCATCCGCATCTTGAAATTGAATCCTGTGCCTCAGGTGGTGGCCGAATTGATTTAGGTGTCATTGATTATGTTGATCGATTTTGGGTGAGTGACAACAATGATGCGCTAGAGCGCCAAACAATGCAGCGCTGGACTTCGCTCGTTATTCCACCAGAATTATTAGGCTCTCATATCGGTCCAACACCAAGCCATCAAACTGGTCGCCAATTACCGCTTTCATTCCGAGCGATAACTGCGCTCTTTGGCCATGCTGGAATTGAATGGGATATTTCAAAAATTTCGAGTGAAGAGCGAGCCACGCTGACGTCGTGGATTTCTTATTACAAAAAAGTTCGCGAGCTTATTCACTCCGGCAAGACTGTTCGCGTTGATTACTCGGATGCCGCTGGATATTTTCACGGCGTAGTTGCTCAGGATAAAAGCGAAGCGCTCTTTGCCTATGTCCAACTTCGCCCAACTCAATCTGTACACCCAGCTCAATTAACTTTTGCTGGACTTGATCCAAAGCGAATGTATTCAGTCTCTGCGGTTTATCCTGCAGGAAAGCCCACAACGATGTTAATTGCACTTCCGCCGTGGCTCACTGGCGTCAAACTTTCAGGTGATGTGTTGATGAAAGCGGGATTACCTGCGCCGATTCTCGCTCCAGAGAATGCGCTACTTATTGAGCTTCGTTAATTAGACCTTTACTCAATCCAATTCAGTGTTCGCTCTATAGCTCGCTTCCAATTCACATATCCAGTTGTCGCTAATTTACTTGCGGAGTCTGGTTTCCAACGGCGAGATTGTTGCCATTGCGATGTGAGTTCTTCAGTACTTGACCAGAAACCCACTGCGAGACCTGCCGCATAAGCAGCGCCAAGCGCTGTCGTTTCGGCAACCAATGGTCGAGTGATTTCAATCTGCATCACATCAGCCTGCATCTGCATACATAAATTGTTCGCAGTAATACCGCCGTCTACTCGCATCTCTGTAAGTTTTAACCCACCATCGGCTGCCATCGCATCAATGACATCACGCGTTTGATAACAGATCGCTTCAAGCGCTGCACGTGCTAGATGCGCTTTTGTTGCGGCGCGAGTCAATCCAACAAACGCCACGAGCGTCGTTTCGCCAATATGGCGCAAAGAGGCCAGAGAATGCTGGCACGAAATAAACACCGCCATTGTCAGCGACAGACTGTGCCAACGTTTCTACATCAGCAGCTTTTTCAATTATTTGAAGTTGATCTCGCAACCATTGAATTGCCGAACCTGTGACCGCAACCGAACCTTCAAGTGCGTATCGCGCTGGTGCGTCACCAAATTTGTAACAGACGGTTGTCAGCAAGCCATTCTGACTACGAACGATCTCGGTGCCGGTATTAACAAGGGCAAAATTTCCTGTGCCGTAGGTTGTCTTTGACTCACCGCGTTCAAAACAGACCTGTCCAACCATCGCAGCTTGTTGATCGCCAAGAATTCCAGCGATTGGAATTGAACTTCCTAACGGACCAGCAGGATCAGTCTTCGCATAAATTTCAGATGATGACTTGATAGTTGGCAAAACTGATTGTGGAATGCCGAAAATATCGAGGAGTTCACTATCCCAATCGAGTGTTTCAAGGTTCATCAATAGCGTGCGGCTTGCATTTGTTACATCAGTGACGTGAATTCCGTTATGAGCCCCGCCAGATAAATTCCATACAAGCCAGGAATCAATTGTTCCTACCAACGCTCGATTCTCAGCGAGAGCGCTTTTGACCGCGGGAACTTGAGTAAAGAGCCAATGCATCTTGCTACCAGAAAAGTATGGCGCGATCGCTAGGCCAGTTTTATGACGGATGGTCTCGCATTGAGCGGGAGATAGCGTTGCCAGAAAATCTTGTGTTCGAGTGTCTTGCCAGACGATCGCTGGTGCAAGTGGCGCACCCGATTTCTTATCCCACACAACGGTTGTTCGCGTTGATTAGTGATTCCAATTGCCGCAATTGAGAGCCGAGAATTCCAGCTTGCTTTAAAGCTCCGAAATGACTTCCTGCGTTCGTTGCCAAATTTCTGCCGCATCGTGTTCTACCCAGCCAGCGTTCGGAAGAATCTGTCGATGTTCGAGTTGATGATGTCCAACAATTCGACCAGTCTTATCAAAGATCATAAAGCGAGTGCTCGATGTGCCTTGGTCGAGTGAACCGATATAACTCACGTCGCGTATCCTAGCCTCGTGACGATTTTTTCATCAGCCCTCAACCCGCAACAACATGAGCGGGCGATTGAAGCGTTGAAGAATGAGAAATTCGATCTTCTTGTAATTGGTGGCGGAGTCAATGGCGCTGGTATAGCGCTTGATGCAGCATCTCGAGGATTAACTGTGGCCTTAATAGAGGCGCACGATCTTGCAAGTGGTACGTCCTCTCGATCAAGCAAGTTAATTCATGGTGGGTTGCGATATTTAGAGCAATATGATTTTAAGTTAGTGCGCGAAGCTCTCCACGAACGAGAATTGATGGTCAAAACTCTTGCACCACACTTAGTAAAACCCGTTTCATTTCTTTACCCACTCCACGAAAAAGTTAAAGATCGAACGTATATCGGCGCTGGATTAGCGCTTTATGATGCACTTCGAGGTTTCAAGCGCGCTCTTCCTAATCACAAGCACATGAGTCAGAAAACTATTTCAGAAGTTGCACCATCACTTCGTCTCGATATCGTCACTGGCGGTATCAAGTATTTCGATGCGCAAGTTGACGATGCACGACACACCATGATGATTGCTCGAACTGCAGCACGTCATGGCGCGCAAATTGCTACGCGCACGTCGGCACTTAGCCTTTTACGAGAAGGCAAACGAGTTATCGGAGCGAAAGTTCGCCTAGAAGAGAGCGGCGACATTATCGATGTCCATGCAGGCGTCACCGTCATGGCTGCTGGTGTTTGGACAGATCCGCTCTATGACGCAATGGAACTCAAGCCTGGATATCGAGTTCGGATGAGTAAAGGTGTTCATATCGTTCTCCCCAAGGAAGCAATCAAGGCAGAGACCGGAATTATTCTTAAGACTTCTGTCTCGGTTCTCTTCATCATTCCATGGAATAACCAATGGATGGTTGGTACAACTGATACCGATTACACCGGCGATCGAAATGAACCACTAAGCACAGCAGAAGATGTGCAATACATTATTGATCAGGCGAACCGTGTTCTCGATCCAAAAATTCGTCGAGAAGATGTCATTGGAGTATTTGCTGGGTTACGTCCACTTGTTTCTACCGCGCCAGATGCGCCAACAACAAAGCTTTCTCGGGAACATGTTGTCGATCATCCCGCCCAAGGATTTGTCAGCATCGCTGGCGGTAAATACACCACCTACCGAGTGATGTCAGAAGATGCCGTGAATGCCGCAGTCCCTGATTTGAGAAGGCTAGTTCCAGATTCGTGCACCGAAACTCTTCCATTAGTGGGCGCTGATGGATATTCAGTTCTTCTCAATCAACTCCCACTCCTTTCTTCAAAATTTAATCTCTCGCAAGACATGTTGACGCACTTAATCAATCGATATGGCTCATTGATGGAAGATTTACTTGAAATGATCCGCGCCGACCGCACGCTTGCCGAACCGATCTCGCCAGAATCAGACGTTCTCAAAGTTGAAATTCTTTATGCAGTGACCCATGAAGGTGCGCGCTCAGTATCAGATGTACTCACTCGACGAACACGTCTTTCTTTTGAACTGAAAGATCGTGGCTTAAGTATTGCTCGTAGAGTTGCTGAACTAATAGCGCCAACTCTGCGATGGAGTGAAGAAAATATCAACGCTTCAATTTCTGAATATGAAAAAATTGTCGACCGTGAAATTGCAGAACTAGAAGCGAATCTTAAAGTCGCAATTAATTCTTAAT
>RFMS01000127.1 GCA_009927575.1 Actinomycetota bacterium | reverse complement strand
CACACCGACCGCCCTGCCAGTGAAAACGATCTCATCGCCCTTTGGCCATGATGGGTTTTTGATCGAAGTTGAGTCGGTAGGCGCAATTATTCGGGAGACAATCGAGATTGGAAGAAAAACTCGAGCCACGGTCGCCGTGCCTAGCTAATGTGGTGCGCAAATACCCTGTGGACAATTTATAATATAGCCACGCCACATAGCCCAAAAAGCTAAACGGCTAACTGGCAGTACTCCTGGTGAACTAGCACCAGAAAAAACAAAGGATGATTTGTGGCTGTAGTTCGTGCGCTCAAAAACAGTAAGAAGAAGACTGTTGCAGCGAAGAAAACTGCGAGTAAGAAGCCTGCAAAGAAATCATCGGCGAGTAATTCAACAAAAAAGAAAGCGCCAGCTAAAAAAGGTACTGGCCCACGTCGTTTCCCAACAAAAGCAGAGTTAGAAGCGCTCAAAGCCCAGCGCGAAGCAGAAGCGCAAAAACCTAAAGGTCCTCGTCGTTTTCCAACAAAAGCAGAACTTGAAGCGATGAAAGCTGCGCAAGCAGGTACGCCTGTTGCGCCACAGAAAGTTGATGCCTCTGGTAAAAAAGTTGTCACAAAGATTGATGGCGAAGATGTTGAGTTAGAGGAAGTTGAATTAGAAGATCTCGAAACACTTGTTGCAGAAACTCCAGAAGAAGGAACTGAAGAGAAATCTGAAGTTCGAGTCGTCAATTTAACTGAAGAGACTCAGAACGAAGAAAATGCATTCACATTAAAAGATTCAGAAGAAGATGATGCACCAGCACAAACCGTTCTTACTGCAGGTGCAACTGCCGATCCAGTTAAAGATTATTTGAAACAAATTGGTCGCGTCGCACTTCTCAATGCAGAGCTTGAAGTGGAACTTGCGATGGCGATTGAAGCCGGACTTTTTGCCGAAGAAGCGCTCTCTTCTGGAAAGAAAGAGATCAAAGTTGGCTCGCGATATGAGCCAGTTGATAAGCGTATGAAGAAAGAGTTAGAAGAACTTGCAGCAATTGGTCGCAGAAAGAAGAACCACTTGCTGGAAGCAAACCTCCGTCTCGTTGTCTCGCTCGCAAAGCGTTACACCGGCCGCGGAATGCTCTTCCTTGATCTCATTCAAGAAGGAAACCTCGGTCTTATCCGCGCAGTAGAGAAATTCGATTACACCAAGGGTTATAAGTTCTCTACTTACGCAACGTGGTGGATTCGCCAAGCGATTACCCGTGCGATGGCCGATCAAGCGCGAACCATTCGTATTCCAGTTCATATGGTTGAAGTCATTAACAAATTGGCGCGTGTACAACGACAGATGTTGCAAGATCTTGGTCGCGAACCTACGCCAGAAGAGCTTGCTAAAGAACTTGATATGACGCCAGAAAAGGTTGTCGAAGTACAGAAATATGGTCGCGAACCAATTTCACTTCACACCCCGCTCGGCGAAGAAGGCGATTCAGAATTCGGTGATCTCATCGAAGACTCCGAGGCGATCGTTCCAGCAGATGCCGTCTCATTTACGCTTCTGCAAGAGCAGCTCCACTCAGTGCTCGATACTCTCTCAGAACGTGAAGCTGGCGTGGTAGCGATGCGATTTGGTCTCACTGATGGTCAACCAAAGACACTTGATGAAATCGGCAAGGTTTACGGGTAACGCGTGAACGTATCCGCCAATTGAATCAAAGACGATGTCCAAGCTTCGCCACCCATCACGATCACAAGTGCTCCGCGATTACCTAGATTAGGAGTTAGCAATGTCAGATCGAGTGAAGATTCGAATCAAACCAAACGGCTCTATTCGCGTGACCGGAACAGTCGACATTGTCGATGCAGATGGAAATATTTTGGAGACCAAGACAGATTTCTCACTCTGTCGATGCGGTCATTCAAAAGATAAGCCATTGCGATGGTGCACACAAAGAAGCAGGATTCCAAGCCGCCGGCAATTAAAGGCGTGAGTACCCATGAATAAAAGTTTGTGGGCTGAAGGATTTACTCAACAACAATTTCCTACAATCACAGAAAATCTTGATTGTGATGTCGCCATTATTGGTGGCGGACTTTCTGGTTTATGGAGCGCGTTTCATCTCCACCAAGCAAAACCTGAATTAAAAATTGCACTCTTTGAAGCGCGACATATTGGCTATGGCGCGAGTGGGCGAAATGGCGGATGGATTTCCGCAGATTATCCGGTGTATCGGTCAACACTTGAAAAACGTCATGGCAAGAAAGTAGCTGATTTAGTTTTCGCCTCGCTGAAAAAATCAATTGATGAGATTGGTAGCTTCGCTACGCGCCATGCACCGAGCGCCGGATTTGTTAAAGGTGGCACCGTGATGTTTGCCCGTAATAAAGCCCAAGAAATCAGATTAAAAGCTGGCGTAGACGAAGAACACCAATGGCTCAATCGCGAAGAACTCAATGAGGTTATTCGAATTGCTGGCGCTCGAGGTGGACTCCATAACGCCCACTGCGCAAGCGCCAATCCGATGCAACTAGTTCAAGGTTTGGCGAAATATCTTTCAGGAAAGATTGCAATCTACGAAGGGTCAACTGCCTCGGAAATTGCTCCTCATATGTTGGCAGTCAATTCCTGCGTAGTGAAAGCGTCTATCGTCATCAATGCCACCGAAGTATTCCGCAATGCGCCACGTGAACAGATTCCTCTTTACTCATTGATGGTTGCAACCGAACCACTAACAGATTCACAATGGAAAGAGATTGGTAATGCAGGTCGAGCAACATTTGCTGAAGGTCTGCACCTGATCAATTACGCCCAACGAACACCAGATAATCGATTAGCAATTGGTGGCCGTGGCGCACGCTACCCATTTGGATCTCGAAAAAGTAGTGAAATCGAAAATTCAGCGCGCGTTCATGAATCGATTAGAAAACTTGCGCAATCGTGGTTTCCTCACATATCTGATATGAAATTCACTCATGCGTGGGGTGGGGCAGTTGCTATTACTCGAGATTGGGAACCCTATGTTCGTTGGGATCGCGAATTTGGTTACGGAATCATTGGTGGTTATGCCGGTGATGGCATGACCATGACTTACTTAGCGTCAAAAGCGCTTGTTCAAGAGATTATTAACGGAACAGATGATGTTCGCGGGCTACATTTCGTTAATCGACGCTCTCGCAATTGGGAGATGGAGCCAATCAGATATGCAGCGATCAATACTTTAGTGAAGTTGAGTGATATCGCAGATTACGAAGAGAAATTAACGAATCGACCCAGTGTTCTGAGTCGAATTATTGAACCGTTGATCCTTCGTTAAGTCGCGCAGTCTGATCATCAATCTTTGATGCTGCGTTCTTGAGTCCTTCTGCATACTCTTTTGCATGATGTCCGCAGAAGAGAAGTTCGAGTCCTGAAATGAGAACGGCGCGTACATACGCCTGTGCGCCGCAGCGATCACAACGATCTACTGCATTGAGTGGTGTGGTTTCCAGCATTACTTGGTTGGTCACGTCGCTCAAAGTCCTTTCTCTCCTTCTTCTTTAGTCGGTTCTTTTACTGCAGGTGGAACATCAAACCATGCCAGAGATATTCCCCGCTTGCCGAAATACTTTTTTCTTTCGTAATTCCAAAGATTTTTTCGCGTGAAATCATGAATTTTCAAAAGTCTCGACATTTTCACAGCCTATTCGGCGCGTACGACAAGGGATTTGAGCTGCCGCAGTTACCCTTCGACACCGTGACTTCATCTCAGAATTTGGACCAAGCCGATAGCGTAGAGAAGAGCTATACCGCTAAGGATCTCTCGGTACTCGAAGGTCTTGATGCAGTTCGCAAGCGCCCGGGTATGTATATCGGCTCCACCGATGGTCGCGGATTGATGCACTGCCTCTGGGAAATAATTGATAACGCAGTTGATGAATCACTTGCGGATATTGCAAGAAAATTGAAATTAATCTTGAAAAAGATGGCTCGATTGAAGTTCATGACGATGGTCGCGGAATTCCAGTTGATAAAGAACCAAAGACTGGACTTACCGGCGTTGAAGTTGTCATGACCAAACTTCATGCTGGCGGAAAATTTGGCGGTGGTTCATACGCTGCCACGGGCGGTCTTCACGGCGTTGGCGCTTCAGTTGTCAACGCGCTCTCTTCTCGACTTGATGTTGAAGTAGATCGTGGCGGAAAGATTTATTGGATGTCCTTTAAACGTGGCGTTGCAGGAATTTTTAATGGTGATGGACCAAACGCTGAGTTCACTCCAGAATCCGGACTTCGCATTATTGGAAAAGTCTCAAGCAAAGTAACTGGAACGCGCGTTAAATGGTGGTCAGATAAACAAATCTTCTTAAAAGATGCTTCGTATGATTTGGAAGAGATCTACACACGTGCTCGCCAAACGTCATATTTGGTACCAGGTCTGACATTGATTGTTAATGACAATCGAACAAGTACAAAAACTTCCGAAACCTTCTTCCATAAAGGTGGAATCTCCGAATACTGTCATTTCATTCAGACCGATGATCCAGTCGGTGATGTCATTCGGTTAACTGGAAAAGGGCACTATCAAGAGACAGTTCCTGTCCTTGATGAGAAAGGCCATTTGGAACCTACTGAAGTAGAGCGCGATATGGATGTTGATATCGCAGTGAAGTGGGGAAATGGCTACGAAACTAATGTGAGATCTTTCGTCAATATTATCGCCACTCCAAAAGGTGGAACTCACGTTCAAGGTTTCGAACGAGCGCTCACAAAAGTCTTCAACGATTTCCTCCGCTCAACGGGAACGCTTAAGAAAAATGAACAAGATGTCATTAAAGATGACATTCTCGAAGGGCTCACTGCGGTTGTCACTGTACGCATGCAGGAACCACAATTTGAAGGTCAGACCAAAGAAGTACTTGGAACACCTGCAGTGACCAAGATTGTGACTCAAGTAGTCCACGATGAATTGAAGAAATTCTTCACCACGACAAAACGAATTGATAAAGCAAACGGCAGACTTATTCTTGAAAAAGTCGCCAATGCATCTCGCACGAGAATTTCGGCTCGAGCACATAAAGAATTGCAGCGCCGAAAGAATGCATTAGAAAGTTCTTCGCTACCAGCCAAGCTCTCCGATTGCCGTTCAGAAGATGTCAGTCGAACCGAACTCTTCATTGTTGAAGGTGAGTCAGCGCTCGGCACAACAAAAGCTGCAAGAAATTCTGAATTCCAAGCGATCCTTCCAATCCGCGGAAAAATTCTTAACGTTCAGAAAGCATCGCTCTCGCAGATGCTTGATAACGCGGAGTGCGCTTCCATCATTACTGTCATTGGCGCGGGCTCAGGAAAATCTTTCGAACTTGAAGATGCTCGTTATGGCCGCGTCATCTTGATGTCAGATGCTGACGTTGACGGTGCTCACATTCGTTGCCTACTTCTGACTTTGTTATATCGATATATGAAACCACTTATCGATGATGGTCGAGTATTTGCGGCAATCCCACCTCTTCATCGAATTGATGTCCTCGGCGGTGGCGGTAAGAAAGGCGAAGTCTTCTACACCTACTCCGATGATGAAATGAAGAAGTTGTTGGAGCAACTCAAAAAACAAGGAAAACGTTGGAAAGAGCCGATTCAACGCTATAAAGGTCTTGGTGAGATGGATGCTGATCAGCTCCGTGAAACCACGATGGACCCAGATCACCGAACACTGCGTCGCATCACTATTAAAGATGCAGCTCAGGCAGAGAAAATGTTTGAACTTCTTATGGGCAATGAAGTTGCCCCTCGTAAGGACTTTATTGCTACTGCTGAAATTGATCGAGAAAGAATCGACGCTTAAGCAATACGAGTACGGCGAGGCGTTGCAAACTTCTTCGCGACATCCGTTAACTCATCCGAGACGGCTTTTCGCAAAGCCTCATCACTTTTAAGAAGAGCAGTGAGTGAAGAGATAGTCGCCTTCAATTGTTTCTGCTCAGTATCAAGCTCGATCTTGGACATCTTGGTTAAACGACGAAGAGGCATATCAAGAATATAGGTTGCCTGTTCATCATTAAGTTTGAAGGCTTTAATCAGAGCAGCTTTTGCTTCTGCTGCATCGTCGCTCCCACGAATCAATTTCACAACCTTATCGATATCAATAATTGCTTTCAGTAATCCGTCGACGAGATTGAGTCGCTCCTGCGCCTTCTCTTTTCGATAGGTAGAACGTCGCGTCACCACTTCAATGCGATGTGCGATAAATACTTCAAGGAGCTCTTTTAATCCAAGAGTCTTTGGCTTTCCTTCGACAAGTGCAACTGCGTTGATGGAGAAAGCATCCTCTAAAGGTGAAAGTCGGTAGAGGTTCTCTAGAACAGCTTCAGGTTCAAATCCATTCTTCAACTCAATGATGACGCGAGTTCCACTCTGGCCATCGGTGAGGTCAACGATGTCAGAAATTCCTTGAATTTTTTTACCTTTAACTAAATCAGAGATCTTTTCGACGACTTTTTCTGGGCCAATTCCGTAGGGAAGTTCGGTGATGGTGATGCCTTGTTTACGAGTAGTGACTTTTCCAGTTTCTACAGTTGCCCGAACCTTAAATGCGCCTTTGCCAGTTTCGTAAGCTTCTAATACTCCTTCTTTGCCGATTAGCTCACCGCCAGTTGGAAAATCTGGACCAGGAACGAATTTCATCAGTTGTTTGAGCGTTGCTTTGGGGTTGTCGATCAGATGTTTAGTGGCTTCTATGACTTCGCCTAAATTATGTGGCGCCATATTTGTTGCCATACCAACTGCAATACCAGTAGTGCCATTAACTAAAAGATTAGGAAATGCAGCAGGAAGAACTAACGGTTCAAGAATTTGACCGTCGTAATTTGCACCGAAATCAACGGTGTCTTCATCTGCTTCATCCACCATCAACATGGCAGCGTTTGCGAGACGAGCTTCGGTGTAACGCATCGCAGCAGGGCCGGCATCAAGAGAACCGAAGTTTCCATGGCCATCAATAAGTGGCAGACGCATCGAGAAATCTTGTGACATACGAACGAGCGCGTCATAAATTGCTCCGTCACCGTGTGGGTGCAACTTACCCATTACTTCTCCGACAACACGTGCGCTTTTGACGTGGCCCTTCTCAGGGCGAAGTCCCATATCTGCCATCTGGTGCAAAATTCTTCGGTGAACAGGTTTCAAACCATCGCGCGCATCAGGAAGTGCGCGTGAGTAAATTACTGAATAAGCGTATTCAAGAAATGAATCAGACATTTCTGAAGAGACATCAACATCGACAACCTTGCCTGGATGTTCACCAGGTTTTGGTCCTACATTCTTTGTCTTCTTCTTCTCAGCCACGGGTGGATTCTGCCAACCCCACCCAAGAAAACTAGGGAGCGACCTGCGGACGCGCTCCGATAATTGCCACACATTCGGCGGCATATCGTGTGGCATTTGTGAGTGCAGATGAAAGATCACGTGATTTCATCCACGATGCAATAAATCCTGCGGCAAACGCGTCACCAGCTCCAGTTGTATCTTTGACATCAGCCGGATGCGCAGGAATTGAGACAACGTTGCCATCTCGAGATTGAGCTATTGCTCCATCTGCACCAGTTTTAATAACAACACATGGAACTTTTTTAAGAAGTTCAGTGAGCGCTTTTTCTGTGCCAGTCACTCCGGAAAGAAACTCAGCTTCAGATTGGTTCAAGATCATGACATCTGTAACGTGAAGCATTTCGTCCAAGCCATCTTTCCGCGAAAATTCATCGAACCCACTGATGCTGGATCGAAAACGATTGGAATTGAACGCTTATGAATTTCGCCTGCCATTTCAAGAACTCCAGGCCGAGATCTGGGATTGAGAAACGAATACCCAGAAATATAAGCAACTGAAATGTCATCGAGTGAGGGGAGATCCTTTAACGAAAGCCCAGCGTTCGCGCCAGAATCAGGAAACATAGTTCGCTCGCCCTTGCCATCAACGAGTGAGATCACAACTCCTGTGTGAATTCCTTCAATGGCTTCAGTGTTATGTTCAACGCCGAAAGCATCTAATTCGCGAACGAGCGCATCGCCAGCGGTATCTTTCCCAACTCTCGTTACCAGAAAAACTGGAACTTTATTTGCACCTAACCACGTTGCAACGTTTCCACCGGTTCCGCCTCCATGCGTTGAAATATGTGCTTGCGTATCCGATCCATATGTAATCTCAGTACGTAACAATGCAACAACATCAAGTGCAAGATCTCCGATGCAGAGCGCTTTCATAAATGCGCAGCAACTGCAATCTGAGCCGCAAGGTGTGAATTTGATTTAATGATGTCGATATTCACTCGGAGCGATTCACCTTTGCTCTCTGTATGGAAATACTCGAGCAGAAATGGGGTCACTGATTTTCCAGTAATGTGTTTTTGACTAGCAGCAGCCAAACCTGATTTGAGGAGAGATGCGTGAAGCGCGTGGTCCATCTCCTTGTCAACCGGTTGCGCAACAATTAATGCGGAGTTATCTGTGCTTAAATCTTTCCTGGCACGAAGTAGTGCAGCGATCTCTTCTGGACTTTCGCATCGATGCTCGATAGAAAATCCAGAGTTCTTCAGGTAAAAACCTGGAAATGAATTCGTTTTATATCCAACGATGGCAACGCTGAGTGTTTCAAGTCGCTCTAGCGTTGCGCCAATATCGAGAATTGATTTTGCGCCAGCGCAGACAATTGTCACGGGAATTCGGGAGAGCGCGGTTAAGTCGGCTGATTCATCCCAAGTTTCTTGTGCACCTTGATGAACTCCGCCCAAACCACCGGTCGCAAAGAATGAAATGCCAGCTTGATGTGCAAGGTGTGCAGTTGCTGCAACTGTTGTTGCGGCAGATTTCTTTTGAGCGGCGAAGATAGCCAGATCGCGAGTTGTTGCTTTGTGAATATCAGAACCTTGTGCAATGCGTTCAAGGTATTCGTCGGTTAATCCAATATGAACGTCACCATCAATCATGGCGATTGTTGCTGGCGTTGCACCAGCCGAGCGAACGATCGATTCAACGTCGCGCGCTACCTCAAGATTGGTTGGGCGAGGTAAACCGTGGCTGATAATCGTTGATTCCAACGCGACAATCGGTCTTCCCGAATCGAGAGCTTTCCGCACTTCAGGTGAATAAATCGCCATAACGCGAAGGCTAATGGAAAGATAGCGAAGTGACCTATTCCTTAGCTGACCTCTCACAATCAGTCTTTCATTCGCTAGGTCTAACTAATACTCGAGATCCGCTCTCGTTGGGTGAGAGCCCTGCGCAGCGCGAATGCATTCTCCTGGTCGATGGTTTAGGGATGAATGCAATTGAAAATTACTCCGCACTTCCCATCATCAATCAATTAAAACTTTGCATGGAGTTGAGCGCCAATTTTCCATCAACTACAGCAACGAGCCTTGCAACGCTGGGAACTGGTGAATTGCCGGGAGTGCATGGCATGTTGGGTTATACCGTTCGCGTTCCGCGAAGTGGTGAACCAGGTCGTTTACTCAATGCTTTGCGATGGGATGAACGCGTTGATCCGGTGATGTGGCAACGTGTGCCAACACTTTTTGAACGCGCAGTGAAAGAAGAAATATCGGTCTCTCATGTTGCTGCAAAGCGATATGAAGCGACCGGTTTTACTCAAGCAGCCCTTCGAGGCGCTTCCTATCGCGGTGCAAACGTTCTGGACGAACTTATCTCGGAGACAGCCCAAGCGTTACGTAAAGAACGCTCTTTCTGTTATCTCTATATCAATGATGTTGATGATTCATCACATAGTGATGGCATGGGTTCAGAAAAATGGCATCTAGCCATGAAAAAAACGAACGATCTCATCACTCGACTACTCACCGAATTGCCACACGGCACACGTCTTTGGATTACTGCAGATCATGGCATGGTGAATAGAAAAGACGCCGTAGTGATTGGTAAAGAGAATGATTTACTCACGGATGTCACACTTCTGGGGGGCGAACCACGAGCACGACATATCTATGTTCGAAACGGTGCAGAAACTGAAGTGAAAAATCGCTGGCAAGAATTCTTTGGCAATAAAGCGGAGATCCTGACGAAATCAGAAGCAGTTGCACGTGGCTACTTTGGCTCTGTAGTGACAGAAGATTCACTCGATCGACTCGGAGATGTCATAGCCATTCCAAACGGTGAACTGGTTTTGATTGAGCCTGAGAAAGAGAAACAACAGTTGGCGATGGTTGGACACCATGGTGGTATCACTGATTCGGAAGTTCGAATTCCATTATTCACACACATTCAAAAGTGATGATTCAGTAAATCATAAGAGTGGATCGGGAGCCCATAGCCAAACATTTCTGTCCGATAGCTCACCTTCCAAAGACTCAAATGAGTGCGTACCCGGCCGGTGTCGCTGCCAATCGTTTGCAGCGAGCTCTCTTGAAAATCCCGCTAAGGCAATTGGGTCATCAAGTTCGGCGTGTGTTCCCTTAAAATTCAATGGACCAGAATGATCTATTACTGATGTTCCAATAACAATGTGATTATTTTCTGCTTTAAGTATTTCTATTGCTCTCGACTGTTGGGGCCAATCAATATTCGAACCAGTTCGGATCTCCCAGAAAGCATGACTCCCATCCGATTTTCTTCTTTGGCTGATTCGATGGTCATGCACGTGTCCAGAGAACCACAATATGACATTGGGAAAGTTCTCTAACAACGCCATAATTTCATCCTTTAGAGCAGGCTCGGCTGAAGTCAAATTTTCAGGAACATATCCATTAAAGAGATCCTGAAGCGGGTGATGTGATGTCAGGACTACATACTTGTTCGTTGAAGCCTTTAGTAAATCAGAAAGCCATTCAAATTGCTCCCTATGGATGCAGCCTTGCCAACCACCATATTTGTTAACGGTATCTAGCGCAATGAGTCGGATGTGTTCATTGATGTTTCGATACCAATATGCAGTTGATTTTTGCTCTATATCAAGGCCATGATCATGATTGCATTCGCAGTGAATCTCAATCCAATCATTTAGATCTACCAAGGCTCGTCGCTTGTCAGGGTAGGTAGTTACGGTCTCAAATCGATCAATACCTGGATATTTAGCGGGGCCTACTTCACCAAAGTCGGCAAACAATTCTCCTAAGTGATTATGTTCCTTTATTCCAGTTAATTTCACACTTCCAGTGACAAGTTCATTTAACTCTTTGGAAGGAGCGATTGTCCCTTGCATTAAAGCATCATGATTCCCATGAACAGCAAACCATGTGTGTCGTAAGCCTCGAGCGCTGAATATCTTCTCCGCTGCATTTTCTAAACCTTTGAAAGACGGAAACCCATAGAGCGCATGAGGTCTATTAGATTCCACTCCTGATGGTGCACCATCAGGATGATAGTAATGTGAATCAAATTGATGTGAATCGCTAGAGGTGTAGTCATCTTTTGAATCTTTGTTACCACTCTTTGGATTTACAGTGCCTCCATCGAGAATATTCTTGTACCATCTCAACTCGTTATATTGCGCATTGTCAATTACATCACCTGTAATCACTACGGCATCAATCGGTGTTCCAGACATGGGTCCATGACTAATTTCATTGATTGCATCTACCATGGCTTCCAGCACTTGGGTGGTAAGAAATTCTTGGGCTCTATATGTTCCTACGTAAGGTATGAGATTTGACATCGGATTATCTGGATCAGCGAGTCGATCAATAAATTCAAGGCGTGCCGGGGACTTAAAGTCACAAATATGAAGATCACTCATTTGGATAAATGTCGCAAGAGGAATTTTTTTAGTGGGCTCAAGGCCAGTTGGTCTTTCGCCATCGCTAAATACTAATTTTCTCCACGCAGAATCGGGGCGACTCTTTTTCCGAAGAATTTTTCGATGTAGCGAACTAGACACTGCCTACCAACGCCTTTTTTGAATTGTATTGAAGAGTTATCAGTGAACCTAGCTCGAGATTATTGCACTCTTGACTGTCCGATAAAGCGTGAATGACAAGACCATCTGAAAGTTGACATGTTAATTGAGTAGAAGATCCCAAGAAAGACTTCATCAGTAGCTTTGCATTCGAATTAACCGTTGAGGCATGTACGGAAATTTTTTCGGGACGTACAAGAGCTATCACATCTTCTGAAACGCTGCCAATAAATTGGGCTTCATAATCTTTTCCGAAAATATTGACATATCCATTTTGAGACTTCGTGGGGATTCTGTTCATAACTCCAACGAATCCCGCCACAAATGCTGTGGCTGGTTGGTTATATAAAGTATTCGGGTCAGCAATCTGCTCCAATTTCCCATGGTTCATGACACCAACACGATCGGAAATTGACATCGCTTCTTCTTGGTCATGAGTAACAAATAAAGTCGTTGTTCCAAGTGCTAATTGAAGTCGCCTGATCTCTTCGCGGAGATTAGCTCGCACCTGAGCGTCCAATGCTGAAAGTGGTTCGTCCAATAGAAGCACTTCAGGTTCGTAAGCAAGTGCTCGGGCAAGCGCTACGCGTTGCTGCTGACCCCCGGATAGTTGGTGTGGAAATCGCTTGCTCTGAGAGTTGAGTCCCACGAGTTCTAAAAGCTCATGTGCTCTATTGACACGTTGAGATTTGTTGACTTTTCTCATCTGCAGGCCAAATGCAACATTCTCTTCAACTGTTAGATTTGGAAAAAGGGAATATGACTGAAAAACCATTCCCATGTTACGTTTATTGGCAGGGCGCATGGTTATGTCGACATCTCCTAGATAAACACGCCCCGCATCTTCTTTTTCTAACCCAGCAATAATTCTTAAAGCAGTTGTTTTACCACATCCAGAAGGACCAAGAAGTGCGACTAACTCACCTATACCGACTTCGAGATTGAAATCATCCAAGGCAACAGTACTTCCGAAGCGACGAGTTAGTC
The DNA here is from genome assembly GCA_009927575.1 of Actinomycetota bacterium. Classification (GTDB taxonomy): domain Bacteria; phylum Actinomycetota; class Actinomycetes; order Nanopelagicales; family Nanopelagicaceae; genus UBA7398. The sequence goes on along the minus strand of RFMS01000127.1, from coordinate 6,762 downwards.
CTGAAATTTTTAAAGCATTAGAAGTCATTTTGCCTCATTCTGTTTTTTTCGGTCAAAGAAAGTAAATGAGAAGAGAAGAAGCCATGCACTCAGTAATGCAGAAACGGAAAGAGCTGTTGCTCCTAAAATATTACCTTGAGCCGCAACGGCCACCCATGTTGGAAATGTGCTCCAATGAAGCAATTGTGCGAATGTGAATTCACCAAGCGAGAGAGCTACCGTGAGAAAGATACTTGCAAAAATTGACTTCAAAATTATCGGTGTAATTATCATGAAAATAATAGACCACCATTTTGCGCCAAGACTTCTCGCTGCCGCTACTAAAATATCAAGTTGACGCCCTCTCATTCCAATGTCTAAGGCTCTGAAAGTAAATGGCATGGCTAGAACGACGTACATCATGGAGAGAATGTATTTTGACGACTGAATCCATGCTGGAAGGGCTAATGCTGCGCCTGTAGCGAGTGCTACAACTGGGATGATGAGAGGTAATACGGTCAAGACTTCTACAAAGCGAAGGTATCTTTTTCCTTGGATATGTAACCATGCCACTGTAGGTACCATTAAGAAAAAAGTGACGAAGACAGCGACGAGTGATATTTGCAAAGTTGTCAGTAATGTTTTACTAAAGTCTTCTTGCTCAAAGATCCAGCGGTAGGCATGAAAACTATGTTTGGTTCGTCCACCTTCTCTGAGAGAAAACTCAGCGGCTCCGATAAGTGGTAAGCAAACTAGAATCCCCACACAAACGAGAAAGACACGCGCAATGAGTGAGGTGGATTTTTTGGTTCTTAGTGGAGCCATCGTGATGTTTTTCTTTGAATGATGAGGTAGGGAATCATTGCTATCAACGCGATGATGATCATTCCCATGGCTAACGCGTATCCCAGATTAAATTGATTGACCGTGAGATTTCCATCTAGAAGCGTCCCAATGATGAGTGGGACAAGCGAAATATTACCCACTGTCATCGCTCGTGCAGTTGCAAAAGCGGAAAAAGCGCTAGCAAACAGGAGTAGGAAAGAAGCAATGAATGAAGGGATAAGAATAGGAATACCAATAAAACGCCAATATTGATAATTGGATGCCCCAAGACTTTGCGATGCGTCATGCCATTCTTTTCGAATCGCCTCAATCGCAGGTGAGAATATGATGACCATTATTGGAATTTGAAAATAAGAGTAAATGATAACTAAACCCCAGAATGAAAATAGAGTGAAGCCGTGTCCGTAAATATCAATCCCTAAGGCTTTCAAGGAGAGGGTAGCGAGCCCTTCTGGTCCAAATGCAGCTAAAAACATAAAAGCGAGTGGAACTCCACCCGTGTTAGCCAAAACGCCACTCACTGAAGCAACGATCTTTTTCAATCTATTTCCGCCTATTTTTTCAATAATGAGTGCAATAAGTGCGCCAGGAATTGCACCTGTGAGAGCAGAGATAATTCCGAGACGAACGCTGTTATAAAAAGCTCTTCGATAGGGATCTTGAAATAACAGCAAGTAATTCGACCATGTGAATGTTCCATCATTATCTTTGAAGGCATTAACAAATACTGCACTGATGGGCCAGAGAAAGAACACCAAAAGAAATATCACGAGTGGCGCTATCGGAAGAATGTCTCCGATGCCATTTCGAAGGTAACCGGTGCGAGAGTTCGCACCGGTTACTTTGAATGAGCTGAGTTGTGAAGACAACGTTAGATCTTCGGCCACTCCGTGATGACTATCGCCTTTTGAGTCGATTGTTGATCAGGATCTGGCGCGACTATCTTCGCGGTTTTAGGAATGTCGAAACCTTCGGGAGCTGCAATGAGAGTCTTCTTCTTCACCATAGCTGCCTCGGTAATTGGGTGAGCTGCTCCCGAGCGCCAAATATTCTGACCGCCCATGAGTAGATTAAACAACTTTGAACCAGAAAGCTTCTTGTCAGCTGCGGTAATTTCCGTGGAGAGTTTTCCAATCTTTTGTGAATAGAGATACTCTTCCCAGAGACGTGCAGCGGCGCAATGAGGTGCTTTCGCATTAATTGCTTGTAAGTAAGGTGTTCCTTGAAGTGCCACGTCGTTAGGCATGACGAATCGAAGGTTTTTACCAATTGTTTTCGCCGAAGCTATTCCTCCAGGACCATTAAAGTCCCAATTGAGAGAAACTTTATATGCTCCCGCGGCATAATTCGCACTATTACCGATTACTGATACGAAATTGCCATTCGCTTTAGCAGATTTAATTGCGTCGATGCCAGGCATAATGTTATCCACACTTCCACCATTGGCTGCTGCAAAAGCAAATAACGACATAAGAGCTTGTTGAGAAGCCGTTGGATCTCCAGAGAGAGCCAAAGCGCCTTTGTATGCAGGATCAGTTATCAATTCCTTAATTGATTTAGGTGCCTTGGTGAGTGACGCGTCATAAGCGATTGCTAATACGCCGTAATAATCACCATACCAAAGTCCCGTCGAGTCCTTCCACACAGATGGAATGTCGTTCCAGGTAGCAACTTTATAAGGGGTGAAGAGGGATTTACGGCCAATACCAAGGGCATCAGGCAATACCGAAATTCCGATATCTACTGCATCAGGTTGTTTTGCTGGATCTTTTACAGTTTTAATTGTTTGAATTTCATAAGCTGATGAACCTTCAGGATTATCGTCATTAATTTTTATATCAAATGCTTTCGTAAATATGTCAATTGCCTCACCGTAATTCGCCCAGTCACGTGGAACTGTGATGATATTTAATTCGCCTTCTGCCTTGGCAGCTTTGACAAGAGCATCCATACCTCCGGCGCTCTTGAGATCGGTCGCTGAACATATTTTATTCGATGCTGCATGTGCGGGGCTTGAAATTGCGACAAGCCCAGAAGCTAAAATCGCTGCAGCGGTTGCAACGATTCCAGGTCGAGTTACTCTCATTGGAGTTAGTCCTTTCTAACGAGGTGTGCGAGAGTATCCGCGTGTAATTCCAATTTTCAGAAGAGGATTGGTTAAGGGTTAAAGTCATTTAGGATAATAAAAGGAAAATATTAAGTGTCACAAAAGTAACGAAATGTCTGCTACTGAGTTAACAACTGATGTCGCTCCGGATTCGATTAAAATTTCTTTGTTGTGAATTCCGCTTAAGACTCCCACGATCTGGCGAGCTCCGAATGCGGATCCGGCTTTCATATCGGAGGCGGTATCACCTGCAACGAGTGAGTTCATTGAATTTTTCACCCCGAGTTCTTTTGCAGCTCGAATCAACATATCTGGATGAGGTCTTCCACGACCTGCCTCTTCAGGACATACTGAAAAGTCAATGAGGTCGGTCCACCTAAGCTCACGCAAAATAACATCAAGAGTTCTTCTACTAAATCCAGTTGTTAAAACTACTGGTATGCGATTTTCTCTAAGGTTTTTGAATAGTTCGACACTACCGGCAATAGGGGAGATTCCTAATTCAGTCAGTTCTCGAATATATGCATCTTCAAAGGCGCTATTAGCCTTCGTAGCTAATTCCTTGTCGCCGAGTAAAGCAGTAAAAACCTCGATTTTTGACCTACCCATAGTATCGATTGCGTATTGAGTCCACTTCAGAGCATTTTCTTGCCACAAAATTGGCTGCACGTGATGAAAGGCATATTTAAATGCTTCCAGGACAACGCCATCATCTTTTACTGTGGTTCCCGCTACGTCTAGGGCAACTAATTCAAGGTTCACAGAAATGCTTTCATGGTGGTTTCTGCGATAGCAGGCGCAAGGGTATTTCCCCTTCCACCTGGACCAGTCACAGAAACGATATTTGAAGCGATTTGTCGCCGGTCGCATACAGCGCCGTCAATACGTTGACTGTATATACCATCCCATCTTTTGTTGATAGACGGTAATCGAGATCCGATTAATTCACTGGCAACTTCGTGAAGGTACGTGTAAGGCTCTTCTTCAAGTTTAAATTCGAATGGCTCATCAAATTCATGCGTATCGCCAATCGTAAGAGTTCCATCTAATCGCTGCACCATCAGAAGTTGCATATTTTTCTGTTTGGCAATGGACGTCTGCTCAGGTAATTCACGGAGCGCTGGCACATCATACGCGGGGTAATATCGTAGAGAGTCGCCATCTGCGATTGAAGTTGACAGCTGTTGTGTAAAAGGCTCGGTGCTCATCATTTGAAGGCGAACTCGCCTTACAGGCGCTGTGTCGAACTGATCTTTAAAGAGCGTGGAGTGATCTGCTCCGGGACATAGAACAATGAGATCAGATTCAAAAATTTCGCCATTTCGAGCGATCGCAATCGCTTTCTCACTCGAGCTTGTCACATCGATTATGTCGACGTTATTTCGGAAAATATAATTTGAACTCTGTAATAATGAATTTCGTACTTCTTTCAATATCAAGTGTGGTTCAACTGTGGCATCAAGGGGACACCATAATGAAGCTAAGAATTTACCTTGAAGAGCTGAATTAATTTTTTGGGTTTCAGATCTGTCAAGAATTTTCCATTGCCGAATGCTGGCGTCTGGTTTATTGAGGCACTGTTCCATAACTTTTAATTCATAATCGTTCGTGGCAAGAGTTAAGGAACCATTTGCGCGAAACGTTAATTCTGGGATCTCTCTCTTAATTTCATCCCATAAGTCGCGTGCCCGAAGGGAAACATTTAATTCTTCACCACTTTTTCTCCCACTCACCCAAATCAGTCCAAAATTCCGAACGGATGCGCTACGTGGATACATATCTCGTTCAATGTGAACTACTTGATGTCCAGCGTGGATTGCCAGGCGGGCATGCATAGTTCCAAGAATTCCGCCACCGATAACGAGCACCTTCATTCTTTAAGAATGAATGAGCGGGGTTAACAGGAGATGAAGCGGAGAATAATGTGAGAAGAATTTGTCAATTGCTAAAATCTGTCTAGCACGTCAGAAATTCAATGACAACGATCGCGACAAATGCCCATGGTGAGTGTCAGTACCTTAATCGTCCTCTTTATTCTTTTTGCCAAACATAATGTCATCCCAAGACGGGATTGAAATTCTGCGTTTTACGCCATCACGTTTTGCATCAGGTTCGATATCTAAAGTTTCTTGAGAAGCTACTGGAGTTGCTGGTTTCTCTGGTTCGCTCTCAGTTGGAGTGGTGCGCACTGCAACTAGACGTGGTGGCTCGCGGTGATCAGTAGTTCCTTGATTTGCAACAAATCCATTTTCTTGGCGTGGTGGTTTTGGTTGCTCTTCGCCAGAAATCCAACGAGCACCATCATCGACTGATGAGAGCGTGCGTTTAGCTGAGTCAAAGTTCCACGATGCATTTCCTGCGCCGTCACGATTCGGATATGAACAAACGATGAGCCAAGAGCCGTCATCTTTTCGAGATGCATTCCATTGGACAAGTTCCATATTCACTCCGAGTGGAGCGAGGCGTTGTTGAACTGCATCACCAAGTGTGAGTGCGTGAGAATCTTTACGAAGTGGTGTTTTCTCTGCCTGCGAGATGATGAAGGTACGCTCTTGTAGAACTGGACCAGCAAACCGTTCTACCTTTTCAACCGAGATATTTCCAAGACGAGCGATTGCATCCATTGTTTCGCCAGCTCGTAGTCTGCGTTGAATTTCTTTGATGGTCATAACTTCTTGCGGTTCATCTGTAACCGGAGTTAAGCGCGGTTGATTAATAGTGGCTCGAAGAGTGTCGCTGATTCGAACCTGAAATGTTGCGCCATCGCGATCGGCGAGTTCAAGGTGAGTGCCATCTTCGGTACGTCCGATGAGGCGAAGGTCGCGTGGTTCTTGGCCGTCGTTCTCGCTCATCACGGGGCTAGGTTGCCACAGGGATGGGGTGAAATCAGGGATTTCGCCAAGTTCTTCGATACACCACCATTACTGCAAATGCTGCTGCCATACACAAAATTGGAATCAGATAGGCAGGAGCTGCGCCATAGGTATCGATGATCTTTCCCGTAATAAATGCAGGGAGGGCATTACCAACAATTAGCGCTGAAAGTGACCAACCAAGCGCTTCTGTTACTTGAGAATCAGGAACGCTTTTTTCGACTGCAGAGTTTCCGGCAACTAAAAGTGGTGCAATTGCAAAGCCGTTGAGAAATAGTGCAACGCTAATGGCAACAAGATTTCCTGGCGCTAGTTCAGCGGCGAGATATAGCGGGATGGCAAGGAGGCCAAGGAGTGCAACAAAGAGAACGTATCTGCGTGGCTCTGAGATTTTCCAATGGAAACTGCCATTGATGAAAGCGGCAATTCCACTTCCTACTGACCAAATCGCAACAAGTAATCCGGTGAGTGCTTTGTGGTTGTAGTCGTCGGCATAGCCGATCGTGACTAGATTAACTGAAGAGAAGAAACCTCCGACAAAAACTGAAGAAATGACAACAGCACGAACTATGGGGATTGAGAGAATCGATTTTGCTGAACTCTTTTCGAGGTGATGTGTAGCGGTGGTTCAGTCGAATTGATGTGAGAAAAATAGTTCCACCTACAAGCAAGAATCCCATACAGGTATAAACCGCTGCAGTAGGAGAGATGGTTGTTGCAACTAATGTGGCGATGATGGGACCAAAAGTAAATATCACTTCATCGGCGAGCGCTTCAAATGAGAATGCGGCGTTAATGAGGTTTCTATTATCACCGAGTACATGCGTCCATCGTCTTCGTACCATTTGGCCGAGACCGACGAAGACGCTCTCCATGAGAATCACAAAGAGAAACCAACTCCATCGAGGGAGATTGTGATTAACGGCCTGGATAAAAATAAAAAGCGTTGTAACGCTT
>RFMS01000104.1 GCA_009927575.1 Actinomycetota bacterium | reverse complement strand
CCTTGATCAATTGCTATATCTACCAATACTGAGCCTGGTTTCATTCGCTTAACCAAATCATTTGAAACTAATTTCGGAGCTTTAGCGCCAGCAACCAATACTGCGCCAATCACAAGATCTGCATCGAGGCATTGAACCTCAATTTCGTGGAGATTCGACATCAATGTCGTGACCGTTCCACCGAAAAGATAATCGATTTCAGTGAGCTTCTTTTGGTTTACATCAAGGACCGTGACATCTGCGCGCATTCCATGCGCAATAGTTGCGGCAGCGATTCCAGAAACTCCTCCACCAAGGACAACAACTTTTCCTGGACGTACTCCAGGCACACCACCAAGAAGTACACCGCGACCACCGTTGCTCTTCTGTAGAGCAGCAGCGCCGACTTGAACTGACATTCGCCCAGCAACTTCACTCATTGGTGCAAGAAGTGGAAGCGCGCCATCTACTTCTACAGTTTCGTATGCGATTGCGGTGATACCGCTCTTGATAAGTGCATCTGTACATTCACGAGATGCTGCGAGGTGGAGATAAGTAAAAAGAACTTGTCCTTTTCGCATTCGAGAATATTCTGCTGCGATTGGTTCTTTTACTTTCAAAACTAAATCTGCTTTTTGCCAAACATCATCTGCGCTAGCAACAATTTGTGCGCCTTGAGCTTGATATTCACTATCAGGAAGTGCCGAACCAAGGCCAGCGCCTTGTTCGATCAGAACTGTATGACCGGATTTCACAAATTCACGGACACCTGCGGGTGTGATTGCTACACGAAATTCGTTGTTCTTTATCTCTTTCGGAACTCCAACAATCACAGCGCTCTCCGTTTCGTATGAACCTCATTGGTCAAAGAGGTTTTTATGCTACTCCCAAATTCTCCCCGAAGATTGTCTGAGAGATTTTCGGATGGAGTTCGGCTCGCATTGTGGCAAACATCTCAGGTGGCCAACCAGCAGCAAAAACTCGTCTCAGAAGGAGCGCTAACGGATACTCCTTTTCATCAGCAAATGCGCGATCCAAGGCGCGCTGCGCTAATACGCCATCACCGCGTTCATATGAGATCGCTGCAAATATCGAAGCTACCGGCGCAATAAAGCTCTTCGGGGCGATTGTCAGTAACCAGCGCCATGCGCTCCAATACGAATCGATATTTTCAGAGTTGATTATCCCTAGCGCGAAATCTCGAACCTGCAGATCGTGTAACCGCATCAAAACTAGCGCAGTCAACTTCTCGTTGACATTTCCATTTATTTTAAATTCCTCAAGAAAATTACTTACCGCCATAGCGCCTTCACGTTGTAGTGGTTGTGCGCTGTGGTTGTAATCAATCGGTGCTAGAAGTTCTAATTCGTTAAGAATCTCAATCGGCGTTTCACGTGTGGCAATTGATGCGACGAGCTCATTGATATCTGCAAAAGGAGTGGTTTGCCTTGAGCCACCTGCTCCGCGGTAATTCGCGACTCTTTAAATTCCGGAAGTGGATTGCCTTCCGGAGGACAACATTCTTGATCGTGACACATTAACGATCGCCATCGCCCATCTCGAATAACTAATGATTCTCGGAGCGCAATACTTCGTACTTCTAAGGCTTCAGCTATTGCGTTCAAAAGTGGCTCACAATCAAGAATGTGGTCTGGTACGTAAGCCACGAGAAGTGCGCACTCAGAATTTTCGCGCTCAAGATGCGTCACAAATGAATCAATCTGGTCAAGGTCAATATCTTCCGGAAAATCTATTCGCATTGCCATGCCGACTGCATCGTCTTTCAAACTGATGAGAACGATGGAATCAAGAGGTTGATAGCCAAGTAAGAATGGGACGGCTGCGATGAGATCGTGTGGTGACGTAAGTGTGGTCATTCTCTGCCTTTCATCTTGTTTTAGTGTTTTAGTGTTTTAACTTCAGTGGTGTGCCAAATATGTGTGGGCTGGATAGATCTCAATTACTTGCGTCGCAGACTGTGTAATCAAGCCACCAGGAATCGGTGCAGGTACGCCATCGATCCATGCAGTTCCTGACCACGAAATGTGAACTGTTACTGTCTTATCTCCACGAGTGCTGAATCGATGGTGCACGGTGTCTAGCGGGAACGGTGCTCCTCTTCCCGATTGAGAATCGGAACTACCATCGCCAAACTCCCAGTTAAAACTTGGGTTAAGTTTCACTCGAACCAAGACCCCAAGAAGAACGGTGTTAAAAGTGAATTCCCGTGGAACATCGCTCCAAAAATTCACTGGTTCATTGACTAACAGAGGGTTATTCGGTTGAACATGTATTGCGCCGTGAGGAACTAATTGCGTAAAACGTTCTGCTAATGCTGCTGTACTTACTTTTCTAGAAGTTCTCTTTGGTCGAGGAGTCGGTGAAGTGGTCCGAGGCAACCATGGGATCCAAGGTTTTGGAAGGTCGTACGAAGATGGCCGTGGTTTATGTAAAACAGACTTAGAACTTCCCGGTTTATTTGCGGTAATAATTATCTGGTTCGTTGATGGATCACTGGATACATCAACACATACGTTATTAATGCATTCACTTCGAGCGCTTTCGCTTGATCCAAAAGTGAGGCTCAGAAGAAGTATGAGCGCTAGCAATTTCCGCATAGCGCACAGTAAGAATCACATCATTTACATAGAGCGCGAAATTCTTATTAGTGTGTAAAACTAGCGGCTGTGCATAGAGATGGCGATGGCTGGGTGCAATGCCGATGTGGATCTAAACATTGGGGTCTTCATGGAGCGGCCGGTCTCTTTCTCGTTCGCGATGGTCGAGCGCTTCTTCAACATCGTGCACCATGGGTTCATAACGGCGATACGTGGGGTATTCCAGGTGGTGCCCGTGATTCACACGAAACAATTCATGAAGCGGCGATTCGCGAAGCGAAAGAAGAGATTGGAATTATTGAGCATCTCGTTGAACCGTTAGAGATATTTACCGATGACCACGGTGATTGGCGATATGACACTGTCGTTGCACGCGCTGCGCAAGGGCTTGAAGCACATGAACAAAATGATGAATCACTTGATGTGCGTTGGATTCCGCTTGATGAAATTGATACCTATCCACTTCATCCCAGTTTTGCGAAAACATGGGAAGAGCTACGTGGCGTCTTACTTCGCCTCGGCTTCTAAATAGCTCGCGTTTAGCCGAGCCAGCGACTCTTTTACTACGTGGCCATCGCCTGTTCGCCATAACGGTGGCATCGAGTTGAGCAGAATTGCGCCATAACGTTTATTGACGATTCGAGAATCAAGAATTGCAACCACTCCTCGATCATCTACCGAACGAATTAACCGACCAGTTCCTTGCGCAAGTAAGAGCGCTGCTCGAGGCAGCGAAACTTTCATAAAACCTGAACCACCTGCAGCATCAATTTCAGCAGCGCGCGCAGACATCACCGGATCATCGGGTCGTGGAAAGGGAATGCGATCGATAGCAACGAGCGTGCACGCAGAACCCGGTACATCAACACCTTGCCACAAACTCATCGTTCCCAATAAAACCGATTCCGGAACTTTTGAAAAACGTTCAACAAGCGAGCCGACGCTATCGCCTCGTCGTTGCGTAATGATTGGAATTGGCAATTCTGCAAGGACTGTTCGCAAATGATCATCGGCTGCCTCGACTCCGCGCCAAGACGAGAAGAGAGCAAGTGTTCGACCGCCCGCCGCTTCAATCAACTCCCCTAATTCAACAAGCGCTTCCTTGCTCGGACCATCACGACCTGGTTCCGGTAAATGTTTTGGCAGGTACAACATCCCTTGATTTGCGAAATCAAATGGTGATCCGACATCAACCATCTGAACATTCGATGGATCAATCTCCCCGGATTCTTCTGACTCACTCTCCTCTTCGGAGCTTGCAATTGCTAAGCCAAGATTTTGTGCGATTGCATCAAAACTTTTTCCTACAGTGAGCGTTGCACTTGTCGCAATGACTGGCGTCTTGGTAAATAAGTTCTTTCGCAGAACCGGTGAAACTACAAGTGGCGCTAAATAAAGCGTTGAGTACGTGGGTTCAAACCAGAGCACATACCCATCCCCTGTGCGCACCATCTTTGTCGCCGTCACTTTAATTTCATTGACTGCGCCTTTAACTCGTGCGCGCTCTGCCAAACCGTCGGGATCTACGATCTCTGAATCGGCATTGATCAGCGCGATAATCGCCTCACACGCCTCTTTGACTTTTCGAATTGGCGCTTCCAAAGCTGCAGGTACTTTATCGAGGCGGCGTTGTTCGTCTGGATTGGCTCGATATTCATCGCCATATTCACCCATCGCTTCTGCGAATTTATCGGCCGCTTTTGACAGCGCATCACTTGCCTTACCTGGCATATGTTTTCGTGCCATCGCAGCAGCACGCAGAACGCGATTTGCAGTTAACTCCTCTGTTACCGCTTGCGTCGTGCGATCCATAAATTCATGCGCTTCATCAAGAATAATCGCATCTCGATCAGGCAGGATCGGATGCGAATCGACAATCTCGATTGCTAGCAGTGTGTGATTAGTGACGACAACATCAGCAGTTTGCGCCTTGGCTTTTGCATTGACTGCAAAACATTTGGAACCAAATTGGCAATCATCAGCGCCTACGCACTCTCGCCCAGAAGTTGAATGCGCCAACCAGACTCGTCGATCAACATCGGGAGCGTCATCGCGATCACCGCTTACTCCAGGTGTCTCTGCCCAAGCGCGTAATCGTTGTGCATCTTTTCCGAGAGCGCTGACTTCAAGAAGTACTTCGGCATCATGGCCCGGGTCATCAGCATTCATCTTTTGAAGACAGACGTAATTTCCTACGCCTTTATAAATTGCGAAGGTGAGTTTTCTTCCCAACTCTTTTTCTAATGCGCCTTGGATTTTTGGTAAATCTCGTTCGATTAATTGACGCTGCAACGCCAAGGTTGCGGTAGCAACTAAGACTCGTTTTCCATGTACTAACGCCGGCACTAAATACGCCAGTGATTTACCGGTACCTGTACCTGCTTGAACTAAGAGATGATGGCGATCATTGAGAGCATTTGCTACCGCTTCTGCCATTTCAATCTGGCCTGTGCGCGGTGCGCCACCAATAGCTTTCACTGCAGCGTCAAGGGCTTTCTTTACTTGCGTCGCAGTAGACATGTATTTAACTTATCGGAAAACAAAAAGAGCCCCGATGAAGGGGCTCGATTTGTTAATTCAGATCAGGAGCAACCTGAAGTTGATCCGCAACCTTCGCAGACATAGCACGCACCTGAAGCACGCATCTTTACTCCACAGGTCATGCAGAGCGGTGCATCAGATTTCACGCCAGAGATCTTCTCGAGAAGTTCAGTTGAAGAACCGACATTGAGTGGCGCTGCTTCAATCTTTACTTCTTGCACTTTCTTCTCTGCTACAGGAGCAGCTGGTACAACTGGGGCAACTGGTGCCGCAGGTGTCACTGCTGCATATTCGCCAGTATCAAGTGCTTGTGCGCGCTCTGCTGCGGTGTAGAGACCGAGTGCAGAACGATCGTCAAATGGTAAGTAATCGAGTGCAAGGCGACGGAAGATGTAATCCATCATGGATTGCGCCATGCGGACATCTGGATCATCTGTCATACCTGCTGGTTCGAAGCGAAGATTGGTGAACTTCTGAACGTAGGTATCAAGTGGTACTCCGTATTGAAGTCCGATTGATACTGCAATTGAGAATGCATCCATTACACCGGCAAGAGTTGAACCTTGCTTACCTAGTTTGAGGAAGATTTCACCGAGCTTGCCATCTTCGTATGTTCCAGCGGTCATGTAACCCTCTGCACCACCTACAGAGAATGAGGTGGTACGTGAAGGACGTGACTTTGGAAGTCGCTTACGAGTTGCTGGAGCTGGCGCTGCAGAAACTGCTGGTTCATCTTTCTTCTTAGCTTTGCCATCAGAAAGTGGTTGACCAACTTTGCAGTTATCACGGTAGACAGCGAGCGCTTTAAGACCGAGCTTCCATCCTTCGTAATACACCTCTTCAACATCTTCAACAGTTGCAGTCTCAGGCAAGTTCACAGTCTTTG
>RFMS01000084.1 GCA_009927575.1 Actinomycetota bacterium | reverse complement strand
AAATTGCACCGGAGAGGAATGGTTGGCACGCAGCCATCATTCGTACGTGGCCCATTGGCGCAATGGAACGTTGTCCAAGTGCGCAATCAAAGACGTCGTAATGCTCTGGCTTTAACCCAGGTGCATCAATGACGTGGCCGTTGTTCTTGATGAATTCAACAATCGCTTCAATCGTCTCTTGGGTATAACCAAGTTTTGCAAGCGCTGCTGGAACAGTTTGGTTAACGATCTGCATTGAACCGCCGCCAACCAACTTCTTGAACTTCACAAGTGAGAAGTCAGGCTCGATACCAGTGGTATCGCAATCCATCATGAGGCCGATCGTTCCGGTTGGAGCGAGAACTGATGCCTGCGCATTGCGCCAACCGTTCTTTTCGCCGATAGAAAGGCACTTTTCCCACTCTTTATTCGCTTCATTCCATACATCGCGATCAAGGGTGGTCATGGATTTTGCTGCAGTTGATGCTGCTTGATGCTTACGCATAACACGAGTATGTGGCGCAGCATTTCGAGCATAACCATCGTATGGTCCAACGATTCCTGCAAGTTCCGCAGAGCGTCGGTATGACGTACCAGTCATCAACGATGTGATTGCACCCGCAAGTGCTCGACCGCCATCTGAATCGTATGCAAGACCAGATGCCATCAAAAGTGCACCGAGGTTTGCATAACCGATTCCAAGTTGGCGATATGCACGAGTAGTTGCACCAATCGCTTCTGTTGGGAAATCTGCGAAGCAGATTGAAATATCCATTGCGGTAATAATCATCTCTACCGCTTTAACAAATGTCTTTGCATCAAATGATCCATCTGCCTTGAGGAACTTCATCAAGTTCAATGAAGCAAGGTTGCAGGATGAGTTATCAAGCGACATATATTCAGAGCAAGGATTCGATGCATTGATTCGACCTGTCTCTGGATTGGTATGCCAATCATTGATGGTGTCGTCGTATTGAATTCCTGGATCAGCACAAGCCCAAGCAGCTTCAGCCATTTTGCGGAAGAGTGATTTGGAATCTACTTTCTCAATGACTTCACCTGATGCGCGAGCGACTAGACCAAATTGATCTCCACCTTCATACGCGCGCATAAATGCATCAGAGACGCGAACTGAGTTGTTTGCATTCTGATATTGCACGGAGATGATGTCTTTGCCACCAAGATCCATGTCGAAGCCAGCATCACGAAGTGCGCGAATCTTGTCTTCTTCTTTTACTTTGGTTTCAATGAACTCTTCGATATCTGGATGATCAACATCAAGTACAACCATCTTCGCTGCGCGACGAGTTGCGCCACCGCTCTTGATAGTTCCAGCAGAAGCATCTGCGCCTCGCATAAAGGAGACTGGGCCAGAGGCAGTTCCGCCTGATTTCAAAAGCTCTTTTGAGGAGCGGATTCTGGAGAGATTTAAGCCTGCACCTGAGCCGCCTTTGAAGATCATGCCTTCTTCGCGGTACCAGTTAAGGATTGATTCCATGGTGTCATCTACGGAGAGGATGAAGCATGCCGACACTTGTTGTGGCGCTGCTGTACCAACGTTGAACCAGACTGGTGAATTAAACGAGAAGATCTGATGCATCAACATGTAGGTCAATTCATGTTCGAAGATTTCTGCATCAGCTGGTGTTGCAAAATATCCATAATCTTTTCCGGCTTTCACATAAGAAAGCACAACACGATCAATAACTTGCTTTAGTGACCATTCACGATTTTCATGGCCAACTGCGCCACGGAAATATTTCGTCGTGACAATGGTCGATGCGTTAACTGACCATGATTCTGGAAATTCGACGCCACGTTGTTCAAAGACAACTTCGCCAGTTTTCCAATTTGTTTGCACCACATCGCGGCGCTCCCATGTCACTTGATCGTATGGGTGCGTTCCAGGCGTGGTGTATACACGCTCAAAAGTAAGGCCTTTTCCTGCTTTTACCTTTGTGCGGTTGATGACCGTGTCCGACATCTTCGTTTGCTCCGTCTTCTCTTTTACTCTTGCTCGTTTTACGTGACCTAATTTTTTGTAAAGCTATTTCAAAACTTTTAAATCTTTTTTAAATATTTTGAAGAGAGTTCTTCAATGGGGAGTTGTCTTGCTGGACAGAAGGCGCTGCGCGGAGAAGTGCGATCTCGCCTTCGAAATCATCAAGGGAGGAAAAGTTACGGTATACCGAGGCATATCGGAGGTAAGCCACCTCATCGAGTTCACGGAGTGGCGCGAGGATCGCCAATCCAACTTCTTGAGCTTCGATCTCTGCTTGTCCGGTCGCACGGAGGGTCTCTTCGACGCGTTGAGCAAGGAGTGCAAGATCGTCATCATTAACTGGACGACCCTGGCATGCCTTGCGAACGCCGTTAATAACCTTGTCGCGACTAAATGGTTCGGTAGCGCCACTGCGTTTGATTATTGCGAGGATGGAAGTCTCTTGGGTCGAGAACCGTGAACCGCATTGGGTGCACTCTCGACGGCGACGGATCGCCGTACCTTCTTCGGTTGGTCGGGAGTCGATCACGCGCGAATCGTCATGTCGGCAGAACGGACAGTTCATCGGCGTGTCTCCTTTCCAATCCTGAGATTTCCACGATTTAGGTGTATTGAAACCACAACTTATGGAAGTCTAGCGGATTCAAACCCCTATATCTAGTGGTAACAATAAAGCCCTAGTTGAGGGTTTCCGCGGAGGCGCGAGAAGTATTTTTCGTGTCGCGGGCGAGCTACTTCGCAGGTACGTAGATGTGCTGCCCTGCGGCTACCTCTGGTGAGTTCAACGAGTTGAGGCTGACGATCTCATCGACCATTCCTGGAATATCTACTCCACCGCTTACTTGGCTGGCGATGTTCCAAAGAGTCTGGCCAGGGGTCACGACGATCTCTACATACGACGTTGCTGCAGGAGCGCTGACTTCAGATGAGCCCACAGCTGAATACCCAGCCACTCCTATAACAACAAACGACGCAACAACAGCAAGGCGAGCAACAAAGCGACCTCGAGCAGTAACAACAGATTTCGTTGATTTATAAGGGTTTTGCGAACCAATCGATCCTGCGTTTAATGTCATTGTTGCCATGGTGCGTGCCTTTCGGGGATATATACATTCGGGGATGTATGCGTTCGGGGGATTCGAACGCTTGTTCTAAAAGTAAAGGTACACCCCACCACTGACACCCGCAAGTTTTTTTCGAACATTTGTTTGATTAATTCGAAAATCTGTTCTACCCTATCGCCATGGCTAAAAAACCTGCCCCAAAGAAGCGTTCGACTAAACCTGTTCGCAAGGTCACCGAACTACCTGACGGACCAGCCGATGAACATGGCTTAACCCCACGTCAATCCAAGATTCTGATCGCAATCAAGAGCGCCATGGAGGAATACGGCTATCCGCCATCAATGCGTGAGATCGGCGAAGCAGCAGGACTCTCCTCGCCTTCTAGCGTTCAGTACCAATTAATAGCATTAGAGGAAAAGGGCTTTATCCGTCGCGACCCATCTCGTGGTCGAGCCCTCGAAGTTCTTCTCCCAGGAGAAGAGAGTTCTATCAAGCCAGAGCGAACTCACAACGTTCCGCTCGTAGGTCGTATCGCCGCTGGTGGACCTATTACCGCCGAACAACAGGTTGAAGATGTCTATCCCCTACCTGCCTCACTCGTGGGCGAAGGTGAACTCTTCATGCTGAAAGTTGTTGGTGATTCAATGATTGATGTCGCAATCTGCGATGGCGATTACGTCGTTATCCGTTCCCAGAAGAACTGCGAAAAGGGCGAGATTGTTGCCGCAATGATTGATGGGAAGCAACTGTAAAAACATTCTCGAAGAAAGATGGCCATGTCTGGCTACTTCCTGCAAACGATAATTACTCACCAATCCCTGGCGATAACGCGGAGATTCTTGGAAAAGTAACAGCAGTGTTGAGATCGGTTCGTTAACTCTTAACGCGAGTACTTCTCCAACGCGTGCGCAAGTGAACCATCCACGCGGGCTTTAATCGCTGTTCCTTCGGGCAAATACTCTTCACTCAATATCTCGCCATGCTCATGAATCTGGCTAACGAGATCGCCTCGCGTGTAGGGAACGAGTGAGCTCACTTCAATCTTTGGTCTCGGTAACGAGATTTCAATAGCGCGAACTAATGATCAATCCCTCGTCCAGTGTGTACTGAGATTGCATAGGCATCCGGTTCTTCTCGAAGGAGGTTCATCATCACTTCGGGATCTGCGATATCGGCCTTATTTATCGCGATAATTTCAGGGATCTTCTCGCCACCGATCTCACGAATTACTTCTCGTACTGCTTTGATCTGACCCTTTGGATCAGCGTGCGCGCCATCGACAATATGCACAATCAGATCTGCACCAGATACTTCTTCAAGCGTTGATTTAAAGGCATCAACCAATTGGTGAGGCAAGTGCTTCACAAAACCAACTGTGTCGCTCAAGGTGTAGATGCGACCATCCGATGTTTCAGATTTTCTTACCGTGGGATCAAGTGTGGCAAAGAGCGCGTTTTGGACGAGTACGCCGGCATTGGTTAATCGATTGAGAAGCGATGATTTTCCGGCGTTGGTATATCCGGCAATCGCAACAGATGGAATGGAGTTTCGTTCCCGCTCTTGTCGCTTGGTATCGCGAGCAACTTTCATCTCACCAATTTCACGACGAAGTTTTGCCATCTTGTCGCGAATTCGTCGACGATCAACTTCGATCTTTGTCTCACCAGGTCCTCGCCCACCAATTCCACCAGCCTGACGAGAGAGCGCATCTCCCCAACCACGAAGTCGCGGAAGGAGATATGTCATCTGTGCCAACTCGACCTGCGCTTTACCTTCGCGGCTCTTTGCGTGTTGCGCGAAAATATCGAGGATGAGTGCGGTGCGATCTACAACTTTCACTTTTACTTTATCTTCTAAATTTCGTAGTTGGCCAGGGCTTAATTCACCATCACAGATCACAGTATCTGCGCCAGTTGCTTTCACAACGCCTTTAAGTTCTGCCACTTTTCCAGATCCGATAAAGGTTGCTGGATCGGGTTTATCGCGCCGTTGAATGAGCGCCTCGAGAACTGTCGATCCTGCCGTTTCAGCGAGCGCAGCCAACTCTGCCATCGAATTTTCCGCGTCCGTGACCGAGCCTTCTGTCCATACTCCAACAAGAACAACTCGTTCTAATCGAAGTTGGCGATATTCAGCCTCTGAGATATCGGTAAGTTCGGTGGAAAGACCTGCCACACGGCGAAGCGCTGCGCGATCTCGCAAATCTTGTTGGGTTGATTCAAAGCTATCCGGAATAAATTGATCGGAGGTAAATTCGGAATCAAACTCTGCAGCAACGCGTGCGCTCTCTTCGAGCAACTCCTCAAATTCGCGGTCGCTGGTATTAGGCAAGATATGAACTCAGATCGTGCTCGCTCAGTAATACAGCAGGTCCAGTCAGAATTGCATTGCTATGCGGATCTAACTCCACCTCTAATCGACCACCTGGAGGATGGATTACCCATGTTGTTGGCAGCGATCCCTTCTTATGAATCGTTGCTGCTAAGGCGACTGCGCAGGTGCCAGTTCCACAAGAGCGAGTTTCGCCGCTGCCACGTTCGTGCACTCGCATAGAAAGTTCACCGTCGGGTTGTATCTCAACAAATTCCACATTAACGCCATCTGGATAAGCCGATGTCGGAAGTACATGAGGGGCATGCGATAACTCGCCGACTTCTTTGAGTGAATCAACGAATACCACTGCATGAGGATTACCAACATTGATGTTGTAACCCTGCCATTGGTGGCCATTGTGATCAACCGTGATTGTTCCGCTCTCTTGGGAAACTTGTCCCATATTCACTGAGATATCCCAGAATCTGGCACCTTCAAAAACTTCTGCCCTGCACGAGTATTGATGGGGAAAATTCCACTGGGTTGATGTCCTCGGTCAACAAGGTAGCGAGCCATTACTCGAATTCCATTACCGCACATTTCTGCAAGCGATCCATCCGAGTTTCGGTAATCCATAAACCATTTCTCGTTCTTTTTAATGATGCGGATTAAGCCATCAGCTCCGATACCAGTTGTGCGATTGCAAATAGCTGCGATTGCGCGTTCGCTTATTTGAAGTTGATCGTGTGGATCAAAAATCAGAACGAAATCGTTCTCTGTGCCATGTCCATATGTGCCAATAACTGAATTCATTCTTGTGAAATTCTACTTGCGAAGGTGCTCATGAAGCGTGGCGAGGCGTTCGCTATGCGAGGCTGGCGCGATCCATTGAATACGTTCATCGCGGGAAAACCAGGTCTCTTGTCGACGCGCGTATTGCCGGGTTGCTCGCTTCGTCTCTTCCTGCGCTTCATCTTCAGTGCATTGGCCGGCAGCGAACGAGATAATTTGTGAGTAACCCAGAGCGGCTTGTGCAGTTTTGCCATTGAGAATTCCAGCGCCAATGAGATCGCGAACTTCTCCTACAAAACCACGCTCCCACATTCGATCGACCCGTTGATCAATTCTTTCTTTGAGGTGCTCTCGCTCCATGACCAGACCAAACTGCTTGGCATGGGGATATTTAGTGCTTCCTTCACGGGGCAAATTCGCTGTGTAAGGAGCGCCTGTTAATTGAATAACTTCGAGTGCTCGAACGACTCGGCGAACATTCTCTTTGGGGATCGCTGCTGCAGCGGCCGGATCAAGTTCGGCAAGACGTTGGTGCATGACGTCGGCACCATGTTTTTCGGCTTCGGCTGCAATCTCGGCGCGAACTGCTGGATCGGTATCAGGGAAATTCAAGTCATCGAGAATTGCTTTGATATACAGACCAGTTCCGCCAACAACAATCGCTGGAATCTTTCTCTCCGCTAATTCATCAATCTTCTTTCTCGCTAGCTCTTGATACTGAGCAACCGATGCGTCTTGATCTACCGTCAAGATATCGAGAAGATGGTGCGGAATTCCGTCACGTTCTGCCAGAGATAACTTGGCAGTTCCAATATCCATTCCTTTGTAGAGTTGCATGGAATCTGCATTAATAATTTCGCCACCGAGATCGCGTGCTAGCGAGACAGCTAAATCACTTTTTCCAGTTGCGGTCGCGCCACAAATAATGATGAGTGTCATAATTATTAGAACGAATACTTCGGGAGCGAAGGAATTCCCAACATCACACCGTTGGTTGTGCTCTCTTTAACGCGCTCTGCATGGGCATCGCCGCCGCGAGTCTTGATGTGAGCTAAGTGCGGTTGTGATGAAGCGATGTAGAACGGCTTTGCCTGATCAATTGTTACGGTAACCAGGTCGCCTAGCCGAATCTCTGGTGATGCTGGGAAGTGAACTAATCGGAAATCACGAGATTTTCCAGATAGTTGCTTATCTCCGCTTTCATCTGAGACCAGCACTTCAACGCTCTTGCCCAGTAATTCGTTATTCACCGCTTGTGACACTTCACGCTGTAACTCCATTAATCGGTTATATCGCTCAGCAACAATGTCTGGTGGTACCTGATCAGGCATGGTTGCAGCCGGCGTTCCGGGGCGTTTTGAGTATTGAAATGTATAGGCCGTCATAAATTTCGCTTGGCGATATACCGAAATCGTTTCTTGAAAATCTTTCTCGGTTTCACCAGGAAAACCCACGATGATGTCGGTGGTGATGGATGAATCCGGCATCGCAGCTCGAACTTTTTCAATGATGCCAAGGTATCGATCGCTTCGATAAGAGCGACGCATCGCTTGCAGGATTCGTTTGATCCAGATTGCAACGGCATATGAAGGTGTGGCATCACCTTTGGGGTCTCGGCCATTGCAGCGATGACATCGTCGGTGAAATCTCGAGGATGTGGTGACATAAAGCGAATCCGGTCAATTCCATCGACTCTGCCACATTCGCGTAATAACTTTGCAAACGCTGCTCGATCACCAAAATCAACTCCGTAAGCGTTGACGTTCTGACCAAGCAATGTAATTTCATTGACGCCTTGTTCGGCTAATGCGCGAACTTCGCGGAGAATCTCTTCGGCTGGGCGATCTTTCTCTCGACCTCGAAGCTGTGGAACGATACAAAATGTGCAGGTGTTATTACATCCCACCGAAATAGAGACCCAGGCGGAGAATGCCGAATGGCGGCGAGAAGGCAGCGTCGACGGAAAATGCTCTAGACCTTCAAGAATTTCTATCTGTGCTTCTTCTTCGATTCGTGCTCGCTCTAAAAGCGTTGGTAGTGAGCCCACGTTGTGTGTTCCAAAGACCACATCAACGTATGGCGCTCGCTTAAGAATTTCACCTTGATCTTTCTGCGCTAAACAACCACCAATTGCGATCTGCATCGATGGTCGCTCTTTCTTCGTTGGTGCGAGAAAACTCAAATGTCCGTAAAGTTTATTGTCGGCATTTTCTCGAACTGCACAGGTATTAAAGACAACAAGATCTGGATCAATTCCATCACGCGCTGGGACGTAACCGGCTGCATCGAGTGATCCTGCAATTCGTTCCGAATCGTGCACATTCATCTGACAGCCAAGTGTCTGGATGACGTAGGTGCGAGGAGCGGACATAGCCGCAATGGTAGTTACTCTGAGTTATCGAGGCGAAATTTCAAGTTCTCGAAGCACGCGCGAGATGAGATCGAGTGAGAATCCTTTTCGAGCAAGCGCGCTATGTACTCTTCGATAGATCACTTCAGGTTCTAACCGTGACGATGCTTTTAATTTACGTTCTGCAAAATGGAGCGCATTTTCAAATTCATCGCTCTCGTTTATCTCAGCGAGCGTATTTTCGATAATCTCACTTGCAACGCCTTTCTCGCGAAGTTCAGAGGCAATGACCCGTTTCGATAGCCGTTTTGCGCGTTGCCTTGATTCACTCCATGCGCGAGCGAATTCGGCATCGTTGACATAGCCGCGCTCTTGTAATCGGTAGAGAACTGCGTTGGCGACATCATCAGAGATGCCACGTTTTTTCAAATGAGCAAAGAGCTCTCCCCTACTTTTTGCACGAGGCGCGAGCGCTATCAGCGCAATCGTCTCTGCTACTTCGTAGGGGTCGCTCTCTACTTCTAAATTAGAAGTCGACATCCGCAGCGGCTTCATCAATCGCAGCAACAAGCGCTGGATCGATATCTGACACTGTGTAATGAGCGCGGATCTTCGCTTCGATATCGTTTGCGAGATCTGGATTATCGATCAAGAAGTTACGAGAGTTCTCTTTTCCTTGACCGAGTTGATCGCCTTCATATGTAAACCATGCGCCTGATTTCTTGACGATGCCAAGATCAACGCCGAGATCTAAGAGGCCACCTTCGCGAGAGATTCCAACACCGTAGAGAATGTCGAACTCTGCTTGCTTGAACGGTGGAGCCATCTTGTTCTTCACAACTTTGACTCGAGTACGGTTACCGACCGCTTCTTGTCCATCTTTAAGAGTTTCAATACGACGGATATCAAGTCGAACTGATGCGTAGAACTTCAACGCTTTTCCACCAGTAGTTGTTTCAGGTGAACCGAAGAAGACACCGATCTTGTCACGCAACTGATTGATAAATATTGCAGTGGTCTTTGATTGGTGGAGTGCGCCGGTAATTTTTCGAAGCGCTTGTGACATCAAGCGAGCTTGCAAGCCCATATGGCTATCGCCCATCTCGCCTTCGATTTCAGCGCGTGGAACAAGCGCTGCAACTGAGTCGACAACGACGATATCAAGTGCGCCGGAGCGAACAAGCATGTCCATAATTTCAAGAGCTTGTTCACCGGTATCTGGTTGTGAGACAAGAAGTGCATCGATATCAACGCCGAGTTTCTTTGCGTACTCTGCATCGAAAGCATGCTCAGCATCGATAAATGCTGCGATGCCACCGTTCTTTTGAGCATTAGCAATCGCAGTGAGAGCCAACGTTGTTTTACCGGATGATTCAGGTCCGTAGATTTCAATGACTCGACCGCGTGGAAGACCACCGATTCCAAGAGCCATATCAAGAGTGATGGAGCCAGTTGAAATAACTTCAACAACAGCGTTTGTCCGCTCGCTCATCTTCATCACTGAACCCTTACCAAACTGACGCTCGATCTGGGCAAGTGCTGTATCTAGTGCTTTTTTCTTCTCGGGATTAACCGAGTCCGGAACTGATTCCGGGTTTTTGGCTGATTCTTTAGCCACCGTTCTCCTCTTTCACTTAATCGCTTTATCAAGCGGGTTTGTCCAGAAGGTACGGAAGACCACCGACGGCTAGGTCCTAGTCCTAGCGGAAGTGTGGAACCGCTCTGGTTGGGCATGAGTAGGGTACCCGAACATCTGTTCGAATGCTTGCTTAGTGCTCGGACACGCCGTTATGACGGCAAATTGCCCGCCAAATTTCGTGTGGCTCCATCCCCATCGCGAGCGCTTCTTCAACTGTCTGTCCGCCAAGTTCGGCATGAACAATGTCTTTGGCATATGACGGTGCCCAATCAGGGCCAAATTGCTCAACCATCCGCCGGCGAAGTTCAGTAATTCGCATGCGTTAAAAAAGTTAGCTGAGGGCTCGAATGATGCGCTCTGCTTGCGCGCGCGAATGCTCTTCAGAAAGTGGCGCAGTCACATGCCCGATCAACCAACGAATTATTAAACCGACGCCAACTGCATCAGTGCCAAATATCTCTGAAAGATTTCGATAGATCTTTACCCAAATCTCGTGATCGCGCGCAACGAGCATTCGGTTGTGCGATCAGGGTCATGTTCAAGTGCGCTACGTAGCGCTTGATGTGTCGACAACTCACGGGAGATAACAAAGAGTGAAGTGTGTCGTGATTCAGCAGAAAGAGCGAGTGCACAGATACGGGTAATTTCTTGATCAATGAGTGCAACAAATACTTCGTTCTTATCTCGAAAATGGTTATAGAGAGAGGCTCGAGAAACCTGCGCGCGATCTGCAATCTCGATCATATTTGTTCGAGTTAAACCTTTTTCTGAAATTAACTCCAGCGTTGCATTAAGTATCGATGCGCGAGTACGACGATGAATACCTGTTTGATATTGATACGTTTT
>RFMS01000046.1 GCA_009927575.1 Actinomycetota bacterium | reverse complement strand
CCACTAAAAATTGCATCGGGTGCGATCGCGTTGCACCTTCTGCGCTATTCCGCAATTTCGTGGTTCATTTGTTTCTCGTCGCCCCACCGAAATTATTGATGAGGCGAAGTGGCTTGCTGACAATGGCGTGAGCGAACTCTTTCTCGTAAGTGAGAACACCACGTCATATGGAAAAGATTTTGGCGATCTCAAATTAATGGAATCTCTGCTACCAGAACTTTCAAAGATTGATGGCGTTGAGCGAATTCGTTTATCGTATCTACAACCCGCAGAAGTGCGACCGACCTTGCTTCAAGCAATGATTGCAACGGAGAAAGTTGTTCCGTACTTTGATCTTTCATTCCAACATGCCAGCGGAACACTTCTTCGTCGCATGCGCCGTTTTGGAGATGGCGAAAAGTTCCTCCATTTAATTACTCAAATCCGAGCGCTCTCTCCAGAAGCTGGAATCCGATCAAATTTTATTGTTGGCTTTCCCGGGAGAGCGAGAGCGAATATCGCGATCTCGTCTCCTTCATTACCGAAGCAGGGCTCGATGCAATTGGCATCTTTGGCTATTCAGATGAAGATGGCACTGAAGCGATGAGCCACGAAAATAAAATTGAGGCGGAGGTGATCGGAGAACGCGTTGCAGAGCTATCTACACTCTCTGAAGAGTTAATGTTCCAACGAGCCAGCGCCAGAATCGGTGAGCGAGTGCGAGTATTGATCGAAGACTCTGAAGGACAAGAAGGGCGCTCAGATCACCAAGGCCCTGAAGTCGATGGAACTACCTCATTATTGGGAGGGCGCGGCTATAAAGTCGGAGAGTATGTGGATGCAGTGGTGGCCGATGTTGCCGGCGCGGATTTGGTAGCCCAGCCAGTATGAACATTCCCAATCTGTTAACTATTTTCCGAATCGTTGCAACGCCGTGGTGTGGCTATGCACTTTTTAAGAATGGTGGAAGTGATTACACCTGGCAGATCATTGCGTGGTGGTCATTTTTTATCGTAGGAATGACAGATATTTTTGATGGCAGATTAGCACGGCGAACAAATCAAGTTACTGCTTTTGGTGCATTTCTTGATCCAGTCGCTGATAAGTTATCAATCGGTACCGCACTTGTTGGCATTACGATATTAGGGCGATTACCGTGGTGGGTTACCTCAATCATTATCATCAGAGAAGTTGGCGTAACAGTTTTACGTCTCTCTGTTATTCGCCATCGCGGAGTTATTCCAGCAAGCAAGGGTGGCAAACTCAAAACATTCTTCCAAGGGTTCGGCACAGGTTTTTATATTCTCCCACTCAATCCTTCTCTTCATACCGCTCGAGATATTTTTATGGCAATCGCCGTTGTACTTACGGTAGGAACTGGAATTGATTACGTGAAGAAAGCTTTCTCGAAATGAAGAGTGAGAGAAAATGATTAGCGAGAAACTTGCTCATGAAATTATCGATAAACTTTCCCAGCGTCATGAGAGCATCGCAACGGCTGAATCAATCACTGGTGGATTAATCTCAGCCGCACTTACCGATATTCCAGGTTCATCAAAAGTATTTCGCGGCGGAGTCGTTGCCTACTCACTTGAAATGAAGAAATTAGAACTCGATATTCCACTTTCGGAGATTAAGAAAGTTGGCGTTGTCTCTGAAGCGATCGCGGTGGCGATGGCGCTGGCGATAAAGAAAAAAACAAGAAGTACGTGGGCGCTTTCGTCGACCGGAGTTGCCGGACCGGGGAGCGCAGATGGCGTTCCAGCAGGCACGGTCTGGATCGGAATCGCTGGCCCAAAAATCGCACAAGGTATTGAGTTATCGCTCTCAGGAAAGCGAGAAATTGTCCGACTCGGCGCGGTAGAAAGCGCCTTGGGGGCGCTCACGCGTATTCTTGGCTAACGTGATTGCGTCGAATCGGCGGGATCAAGCCAGACAGGAATTATCTAGACAGGATTTATTTAGACAGAAAGGAGCTCGATGTCCATGGAGAACCTACTTCGTACCCACATCGGCACCTCTCTGCGGGCTGCTCGCGTAGCACAAGGTCGCACACTTCGTGCTGTTGCAGCCGATGCACGAGTCTCACTTGGATATCTCTCCGAAGTGGAACGTGGTCAGAAAGAAGCATCATCGGAACTACTCAACGCGATCTGTTCCGCACTCGATCTCTCACTCTCGACAGTACTTACGGACGTTACTGAATTAATTAAACGTCACGAGACCCCAGTACTTACAGTGGTGGCTTCTGAAGTTATTTCAGATGTCGATGCCGCGTAAGTGCTGAGATGACAGAACTCTCTTCGTCTCATCAAGCTGTAACGCTTCAAA
>RFMS01000076.1 GCA_009927575.1 Actinomycetota bacterium | reverse complement strand
GCGCGCGCTTTCGAACCTTCAGTAGGTCCTACAACTCCACGCGATTCCATCAAATCCATCAAGCGTCCAGCTTTTGCAAAACCAATTCGCAATTTACGTTGCAGCATCGATGTTGATCCAAATTGTGTTGAGACTACTAACTCAATTGCCTGTAGGAGAAGATCCATATCGTCGCCGATGTCATCTTCAATTACTGCTTTCTGGCGCACTGGGGTCAAAATATCTTCACGATAGACCGGTGAGAGTTGTGATTTCACATGACTTACTACTGCTTCAATCTCGCGCTCTGATACATAAGCGCCTTGAATACGAATGGGTTTGCTTGCACCCATGGGCATAAAGAGTCCATCGCCTTGTCCAACAAGTTTTTCGGCTCCGGCCGCGTCGAGAATAACTCGAGAATCAGCCAAACTGCTTGTAGCAAATGAAAGTCGCGATGGCACGTTTGCTTTAATAAGTCCGGTCACGATATCGACGCTTGGTCGTTGAGTAGCAATAACTAAGTGGATACCAGCTGCACGTGCTAATTGAGTAATGCGAACAATGCAATCTTCAACATCTCGCGCTGCCACCATCATGAGATCTGCCAACTCATCAACGATAACTAGAAGATATGGATATGGCTCTAGTGGGCGATCAGATTCCTTATTTACTATCTTGCCCGCTCTCACCGCTTTGTTGAAATCATCAATATGGCGGAAGCCGTACATCGATAGATCGTCGTAGCGCATATCCATTTCGCGCACGACCCACGCTAACGCTTCTGCGGCTTTCTTTGGGTTGGTAATGATTGGTGAAATTAAATGTGGGATTCCATCGTATGCAGTGAGTTCTACACGTTTGGGATCGATAAGAATAAGCCGGACATCGTTTGGCGTTGCGCGCATCAATATCGATGTCACGAGTGAATTGATCATTGAAGATTTACCTGCACCTGTTGCACCAGCCACCAAGAGGTGCGGCATTTTTGCTAAGTTCGCGCAGATAAATGCCCTTCGACATCTTTTCCAAGCGCTACCAACATTGGATGATGGTCGTTTCCTGCCACGCTCGATCGAAGGACATCGCCCAACGCAACGATCTCTCGATCGGTATTGGGAATTTCAATTCCTACAGCTGATTTACCAGGTATTGGCGAAGAATCCGAACATCAGCGCTCGCAACTGCATATGAAATATTCTTCGAGAGGCAGTAATCGCTTCGACTTTTACACCTTGTCCAAGTTCTACTTCATATCGGGTAACCGTAGGTCCGCGCATAAATCCAGTAACTTCGGCATCAATCTCAAATTGTTTAAATACTTCAGTGAGCGCAGCGACAATAGTGTCATTTGCTTTGCTCTTGCCTTTTGATGCTGGGCCAGTACGGAGTAAATCCATCGATGGCAACGCATACGCATCATCTGATGAGAGAACTAGCTGGACTGGTCGAGCAGGTTTTGCTGGCGTTGGTAGCGGATTTCCTTCAGCAGTTCCAGCAACCGAGTTCTCTCCATCTGGTCGAATCTCAATCGTAAATTCTTGATCAAATTCTGCTTCATCGATGTCTTCTTCATCGCCTTCGCCATGGAGATGTTGGGCTACGAGCGGAGTTTCAAATGGTGGAGTATCAGAAATCTCAAACTCTTCTATCTTTCGTTCGCGACGTTCAGCAACTGCAGTGCCGACTTTATTCTTTGCGCCGCCGAAGATTCGTTTGATAAATGCCCACACCGTTGAAACTGGCGTTGCGGTGATAACTAAAAGACCAAAACCGAAAATGAGAATCAAAATGGGGATTGTTAATAATGACGTTAGGAGAGCAACAAGCGGAGTTGAGACGGCATAACCGATCCAACCACCGCCATGTCGCATCGCCGTTGCGCCGGTGCCCTGCGAACCATTAAAGAGATGTGCGAGCGCGGTACTTGTCGTAATAAGAAGGAGTGAGCCGATAGTAATTCGACCATTCGCGGATTTTTCATCGGGGTTTCGGAAGAGACGAATCGCAAAGAAAGCCAACACAATTGGAAGTGCCATGGCAAGGCGCCCGACAGCGCCATAAAAGAAGGCATGCGCCGCTCTTCCGAAGAGATTATCCAAATGCCACCATGTTGTTGCCGCTGCAATGAGACCGACAATCAGTAAGAGAAGTGCAAAACCATCGCGTTGATGTGCGGGATCTAAATCTCGAGCGCCTTTAGTAATGAGACGAATTGTTGCGCCGAGTGCTTTTGCTATCGCGCGCCAGAGTCCACCAACAGCGCGGCCGAGTAGCGCAAATATGCCGCGCGACTTTCCGCCAGAACTCTTTTTTTTCTTCGCCACAATCGCTCATCGTAAATCAGAGCGAAAAGTATCAAGCGTAAGGCGCGCCGTTAAACCTCAATCACCACTGGCACAATCATTGGACGTCGACGATGTTCGCCACCAACCCAACTACCAACAGTTTTTCGCATTATTTGTGAGAGTTGATGAGTGCCATTCACGCCATCTGCAACTGCATTAGCGAGCGCTTTTTCAATTCGACCTTTTACTTCATCAAAGAGCGCTGCATCTTCCGCAAATCCACGCGCATGAATATCTGGCCCAGCAACAACTTTGCCAGTCTGAGAATCAATGACAACAATTACTGAAATAAAACCTTCTTCACCAAGTATTCGACGATCTTTCAGTGACGCTTCTGTGATATCACCAATGTTTTGTCCGTCAACATATACATAGCCAACAGGTACTGCTCCAGCTATTTCTATTGCACCATTTACTAAATCAACGACAACGCCATTATCGACAACAACCGTATTTCTCTTTGCAATCCCGGTTTGAATCGCCAAATCCGCATTAGCTTTCATATGTCGCCACTCGCCATGGACCGGCATGACATTCTTCGGCTTCACCACGTTGTAGCAGTACAAAAGTTCACCCGATGCAGCGTGACCAGATACATGCACTAATGCGTTTGCTTTATGGACTACGCGCGCACCGAAGCGAGTAAGTTCATTGATAACTCGATAGACCGGCGCTTCATTTCCTGGAATCAACGATGACGCAAGGATGACGGTGTCGCCCTCTCCTACTCGAATTTGATGGTCGCCGTTAGCCATTCGTGAAAGTGCGGCAAGTGGTTCACCTTGTGAACCAGTGCAGATCAAAACCAGGTCATCTCCGTAATTATCGATCTCTTTCTCATCAATCAATGTGTTCGGTGGAATGCTGAGATATCCCATCTCCGCAGCTAAGTTCATGTTGCGAACCATGGAGCGACCGATAAAAACAACTTTACGATTATGGTTTCTCGCAATATTGATTACTTGTTGTACGCGATGAACATGAGAAGCAAACGAAGCAACGATGACTCGTCGTTTCGTTGATCCAATCACTCGATCAAGGACCGGCATAATTTCGCGCTCTGACGTTGTAAACCCGGGAACATCAGCGTTCGTGGAATCGACCATAAAGAGATCGACACCTTCCTGGCCCAATCTTCCAAAAGTTTCTAAATCAGTGAGTCGACCATCGAGTGGCAATTGATCCATCTTGAAATCGCCAGTATGAAGAACTGTTCCTGCGGGAGTATGAATGGCAACCGCCAGCGCATCTGGAATGGAGTGATTTACTGCGACGTACTCTAATTCAAATGGACCAACTTTTTCTTTTGTGCCTTCTTTTACTTCATGAGTAATTGCTGTAATTCGATGTTCTTTAAGTTTTGCTTTGATAAATGCCAGTGTTAACGCCGAACCAATTACTGGAATATCGCCACGTTCACGGAGTAAATACGGAACGGCGCCAATATGGTCTTCATGTCCATGAGTAAGAAAGATGGCAACAACATCATTGAGTCGTTCTCGAATGTAGGAGAAATCCGGCAAGATCAGATCTATTCCCGGCTGACTTTCATCGGGAAATAACACGCCAACATCAACAATTAAGAGTTTTCCATCGGTTTCAAATACGGTCATGTTGCGACCAACTTCGCCTAACCCGCCTAACGCAACAATACGAAGTGCGTTATTTTCTAAACGAGCCGGCAACCCCAAATCGGGATGCGGATGATTCATTACTTAAGGACCACGCCTCCCTGACGTAAATCCTCACGAAGTTGTTCAATCTGTGCGCTCGTCGCATTGACTAATGGAAGTCGAACGACGCCGCCAGGAAGCCCCAACAAAGTTAGCGCTGCTTTCGTGAGAATCGCACCTTGTGTGCGGAATGTTCCGGTGTAGACCGGAAGCAGCTGTTGATGTAGTTCTGTCGCACGGCTTGGATTTCCGCCAAACCATGCATCTAACATCTCTCGTAATTGTTTGCCGACTGTGTGGCCACAGACAGAGACAAAGCCGACTGCTCCAACTGAGAGCAATGGTAAATTTAAAATATCGTCGCCAGAATAAACAGGAATTGCCGATCGCTTAATTACCCACGATGTTGACGCGACATCACCTTTGGCATCTTTTAACGCAACAATCTTGGGATGTTCTGCCAACTTCACAATGGTGTCTGGTTCAATCTGCGCTCCAGTTCGACCAGGAATGTCATAAAGCATGACGCCAAGATCTGTCGCTTCCGCCATGGCAGTGAAATGAGCCGCGATTCCCGCTTGTGGCGGTTTGTTGTAATAAGGAGTCACTACTAATAAGCCATCTGCCCCAGCAGCGGCAGCCATCTTTGCTTGCTCTACTGAATGCGACGTTTCATTATTTCCCGCACCTGCAACAACATATTTATCTTTTCCGACTACCGCTTTAACTCGCTTGATGATCTCAACTTTTTCTTCATCACTCGTGGTCGGCGCTTCGCCAGTTGTGCCATTCACGACAATTCCATCGTGGCCACTTGCAATCAGATGTGCTGCAAGTTTTTCTACGCCATCCCAGTCAATGGAGAGGTCATTATTAAATGGCGTCACCATCGCCGTAAGTAACCGGCCAAATGGAGGCGTAATCATGCGCTAAGGCTACCCTGCCTACGGAGCGACGCGACCTGACTTTTCGAATGCTGCGTAGGTCAACGGCATCAACGTCGCAAAGTGCGCTTCCATTTTCTCGGCAACCATCTCGATCTCTCGTTGCGGATAGCTTGGAAAATGCGAACCGTCGCGACTGGTACGAAGTGAGAGAAAGTTCATCAGCGCACGCGCGTTCATGGTCACATACATCGACGAGTAAAGGCCGACTGGTAGCACTGTCCGTGCAACCTCTCGAGCAATACCTGCATCCAACATCGTCTTATAACTCTCATAAGATTTTTCGTAGGCAACTTTCATCGCTGCAACGGATGTTTCGTATTGCTCTGATGTTCCATCAACGAAAACGTAGTGACCAGTCTTACCTGTCTGAACCAACTTTCGTTCTTTATTTGGCACATAAAAAACTGGTCGAAGTTCTCGATATCGACCGCTCTCTTCATTATACGAAGCGATGCGATGGCGCATAAATTCACGGAATACAAAGATTGGCGCAGAGATAAAAAATGTCATTGATGTATGTTCAAATGGCGAACCATGTCGCTCTCGCGCAAGGTAATTAATCAAGCCAGCAGATCGAGAAGGATCTTCATTAATTTCTTCAAGTGAATTCTCACCGGCGGTTGATACGCGCGCTGCCCAGATAACATCGGCATCACTTGCACTGGATTTAACTAATTCAACGGTGACATCGTCGCGGAAAATTATCTCTGGGTGGCTCACGTGCGCGACCCTATCTAGCCCCGTCTGGGGTTTCGGTGATTGGTACGACATACTTGCGCGCGTGTCATCAGATGGCTTCGCACGAAATCAGGTCTTTCGCTACTCAATGAGCGTTGCCCTTCCGGTGGGGACCTACGGAACTGCATTTGGCGCATCGGGAATTGCCAATGGATTTACTGTTCTACAAACCTGTTTACTCTCACTCCTTCTCTTCTCCGGCGCATCGCAATTCGCTTTCGTCGGCGTGATGGGAGCTGGTGGTAGCGCGTTAAGTGGGATTGCCACTGGTGGACTACTTGGTTTTCGAAATGGCTTGTACGCACTTCGTATGTCGCAACTACTGCAGGTGCGCGGTATTAAAAAATTTATTGCTGCCCAATTAACAATTGATGAATCAACTGGCGTCGCACTTGCACAAGAAGAACGCGGTGAAGCGGCGATGCGTTATGGTTTTTGGGCAACAGGTATAGGTGTCTATATCTCGTGGAATGTCTTCACATTACTTGGCGCCTACGGCGCGCAAGCACTTGGAAATCCTTCTGCATGGGGTCTCGATGCAGCAGTCCCCGCTGCCTTTCTTGGACTGGTGTGGCCACGACTGATTGATAAACGCACACAACTAATCGCAGTGATGGCTATGGTTCTTGCAGTACTTCTTGTGCCACTAGTACCGGCAGGAGTTCCCATCATCGCAACTGTTGCCATTGCCCTGATCTTTGGTTGGCGGTCACGATGACATCTGTTCTGATTGTGTGCGGAACCTGCTATCTCTTGAAATTATCGGGCTATCTCATCCCCGATTCGCTATTCGCCAATCCACGTTTTCAACGAATTAATACGCTAATTCCTGTCGTTTTATTATCAGCGCTTGTGGCAGTGCAAACATTCGGAAGCAAATCTGCGCTGGTCATCGATCAACGTCTTGCTGGAGTTCTCGTTGCTGCGATTGCCTTGAAATTTAAAGCGCCATTTCCGCTGATGATGGTGCTCGCAGCGTTAACGAGCGCCCTCATTTATAGGATCTGAAAAGACTCTAACTTCTCTTTCAACGCTGGGGTCTGACGGTTCGGTCAGATGAGAGCCATCCGGAAAAATGATGACCGGAATAGATCGCATGCCACCGTTAATTTCAATGACTTTCTCTGCTGCTGATTCATCAGCTTCTACATCGATGTAGTTATATGCGACTTTATTTTCGTCGAGGAACTTCTTTGAGCGACGGCAATCTCCGCACCATTCTGCTCCGTACATCGTAATTTGTGCATTGCTCATTTTATTTCTCCAGTTCTTTTTTGTATTCCTTAGATGTAATTTGTCTTAAACTCAGTTTGCCTTAAAGAGAAAATGTTCTAGGCCAAAAGTTAACCCTGGGTGTGAACCCACATTTCGAATGCCCAGTAAAACGCCAGGCATAAATCCTGTGCGGTCAATTGAGTCATGTCGAATGGTTAATGTCTCGCCTTGATCGCCAAGGACAACTTCTTGATGTGCCACTAGGCCACGAAGTCGCACCGAGTGAATCGGTACATCTCCAACTTTTGCACCACGTGCACCAGGAAGAGCATGTGCTGTGGCATCAGGCATTGCTGGACGCTGTGCGCTCTTTCGAGCTTCAGTGATGAGCTCTGCGGTACGCGCTGCAGTGCCACTTGGGGCATCTGCCTTGTTGGGGTGATGGAGTTCAATAATTTCTACTGATTCAAAATGTTTTGCTGCCTCCGCCGCAAATTGCATCATCAGAACCGCACCGAGTCCGAAATTTGGTGCAATGAGAGCGCCAACTTTTGGGTTCTGCGCCAACCATGATTTCACTTGCGCGAGTTTTTCGTCGTTAAAACCAGTTGTACCAACGACAACATTGACGCCATTGATATTGCAAACTCAACATTTTTCATCACTGAATCTGGATGCGTGAAATCGACAACGACATCAGCGCCTTTGATGGCATCGAGTGAATCACCAAGATCTAATTCAGCAACAAGTGTGAGATCTGATTGAGCTTTCACTGTTTTGACAGTCTCTGCACCCATGCGACCTTTCGCACCGAGTACTGCAACCTTGATCACGTGAGCACCTTCTCAAAAATTGATCCGCTCTTATACGGACCCACTACGGCAAGCGTAGGAGATTTGGTGAGGAACTCGCTTGCGACCGCGCGGATCTGCTCGTTTGTTACGTTGGAAATCTCTTTGAGGATCTGGTCAAAGCCGAGATTTTCGCCATACACCAATTCACTCTTGCCGATTCGACTCATACGCGAACCGGTATCTTCCTGGCTAAGAACGAGGGTGCCTTTGACCGCTCCTTGTGCGCGCAAGACTTCTTCATGAGTTAAACCGTTGTGAGCCACATCGTGCAGAACGTCTCGAATAATTGAAACAACATCTCGAGCTTTCGTTGGATTGCATCCAGCATAAAAGCCGATAACACCAGAGCCAGCAAATTGTTGTGCATACGAGTAAACCGAATATGCCAAACCACGCTTCTCGCGAATTTCTTGAAAGAGTCGAGAAGACATACCGCCTCCGAGGGCCGCAGAGAGAACGCTCATAGCAAAACGACGGTGATCATCGCGCGCAACACTTTCCATACCTAAGAAAAGATGTGCTTGTTCTGTCTTGCGATTCAATAGGCCAACGCGCGCCTTTGCAGGAATCTTTACATGTGCAGATTGACGAATCTCATACCCTGACTGTGGAACATCGAGGAATCCATCGCGTGCCATTGCACGTGAGACAAGTTCGACGACTTTCTTATGCTTGAGGTTTCCGGCAACTGCAATAACAAGATCTGATGGTTGATATCGCTTCTTGTAATAATTAAAAACTGTCGCGCGAGACATTCCTTTAATGGATTTCACTGAACCGAGAATTGGTCGACCAAGTTGTGTATCCCCGTAATATGTCTCGGCAAAAAGATCGTGAATGAGATCGCTGGGATCATCATCTCGCATCGAAATCTCTTCGAGAACTACCTTCCGTTCCGCATCGACATCTTCTTTATTAACAAGCGATGATGTGATGAGTTCAGAGATCACATCGATTGCAAGAGGTAAATCGGTATCGATTACGCGGGCATAGAAGCAGGTGTACTCCTTGCCAGTAAAGGCATTCATTTCGCCACCGACAGCTTCGATGGCAGATGAGATATCTAGCGCGCTTCGAGTCTTTGTGCCTTTAAACAGTAAGTGTTCTAAAAAATGTGATGCGCCAGCTGTTGCGGGAGATTCATCTCGTGAACCGACGTTTACCCAAATTCCAAAAGCGGCGCTTCGAACGCCAGCAACTTCTTCGGTAACAATACGAAGACCGCTCGGAAGAACGGTCTTACGTACTGTCATCTTTTAACTTTCGTCTAATTGATTCTGGCTAATTACTCAGCAGAGTTGCTAGTTTCACCGGCAGGAACGAGTGAGAGTTTTCCTTTTGGATCAATCTCACCAATCTTGACGTGAACAGTGTCGCCAACCTTCATGACATCTTCAAGGTTTTCGATTCGCTTTCCGCCGTGCATCTTGCGAATCTGCGAAACATGGAGCAAGCCATCTTTTCCTGGAACGAGATTGACGAATGCGCCAAACTGCGCAAGCTTCACAATGGTTCCTTGGAACTCATCACCAACGAGAAGTTGGCGTGGGTTTGCAATGGCATTGACCTGTTCTTTTGCAGCTTCAGCAGCGGTTCCATTTGTGGCACCGATATAAATCGTTCCATCATCTTCGATGCTGATTTCAGCGCCGGTCTTCTCTTGAATCTCGTTGATGACCTTGCCCTTTGGACCAATTACTGCACCGATTTGATCAACTGGAATCTTGATCGAAATGATGCGTGGTGCCAATGGATTCATCTCATCTGGCGTATCAATCGCTTGATTCATGACATCAAGGATGTGAAGGCGAGCTTCCTTTGCCTGATGCAGCGCGCCAGCAAGTACTGATGCTGGAATACCATCAAGTTTGGTATCAAGTTGAAGCGCAGTAACAAACTCTTTTGTACCCGCTACCTTGAAATCCATATCGCCGAATGCATCTTCTGCACCGAGAATGTCAGTGAGCGCGACATATTCAGTCTTGCCGTCGACATCATCAGAGATAAGACCCATCGCAATTCCAGCTACTGGTGCGCGTAGTGGCACACCTGCATTAAGAAGCGACATCGTTGATGCACAGACAGATCCCATCGATGTTGAACCGTTGGAACCAAGCGCTTCAGAGACTTGGCGAATTGCATAAGGAAATTCTTCGCGTGATGGAAGAACTGGAATAAGTGCACGTTCTGCAAGTGCACCATGGCCAATTTCGCGTCGCTTCGGAGAACCTACGCGACCAGTTTCACCAGTTGAATATGGTGGGAAGTTGTAGTTATGCATGTAACGCTTGTGATCTTCCGGATTCAACGTATCGAGCTGTTGTTCCATCTTGAGCATATTAAGAGTTGTAATACCGAGAATCTGCGTCTCGCCACGTTCAAAGAGTGCAGAGCCATGAACTCGAGGGACAACTTCAACTTCAGCTGTCAGCGGTCGAATATCGCGAAGGCCACGACCATCGATACGAACTTTGTCACGGAGAACTCGTTGGCGAACCAACTTCTTTGTGACTGAACGAATCGCTGCTGGAATTTCTTTCTCGCGTCCTTCAAATTGTGCTGCAAGCTTCTCTTTAACTGCTGCACCGATTGAATCGAGTTGAGCTTCACGATCTGCTTTCGATACAACAGTAAGTGCTTGTGCGAGATCAGATTTCGCTTCAGCTTCAACGGCTGAATACACATCATCTTGGTAATCCAAGAAACTGGGAATTCTGCAGTTGGTTTAGCCGCAACTTTTGCTAACTCAATCTGTGCTTCGCAAGGGTGCGAATAAATGGTTTCGCAGCATCAAGACCTTGTGCGACAACCTCTTCAGTTGGAGCTTGCGCTCCCCCTTTAACCAATTCAATAGTTTTTGCAGTTGCTTCTGCTTCCACCATCATGATTGCAACATCATCGCCAGCGATACGACCAGCAACAACCATGTCGAAAACTGCGTTCTCTACTTGGCTGTGATTAGGGAATGCCACCCATTGACCATCGATAAGTGCAACGCGCACGCCACCGATTGGACCTGAGTATGGAAGTCCAGCTAATTGAGTAGACATTGATGCAGCATTGATTGCAATCACGTCGTACATATGATCTTGATCAAGCGCCATCACTGTGACAACAATTTGAACTTCGTTTCGAAGACCTTTAATAAAAGATGGACGAAGCGGGCGATCAATTAGACGGCAGGTCAAAATCGCATCTTCTGATGGTCGACCTTCACGACGGAAGAATGAACCAGGAATCTTTCCAACCGCATACATACGCTCTTCCACATCAACAGTGAGTGGGAAGAAGTCGAATGAATCGCGTGGAGCTTTCGATGCTGTTGTTGCGGAGAGCAACATCGTTTCATCATCGAGGTAGACGACTGCAGTTCCTGCAGCTTGACGCGCTAAGCGTCCAGTTTCAAAACGAATCTCTCGTTTTCCAAATTTGCCGTTATCAATCTTTGCAACAGCAGAATGTAGTTCTTGACCCTCCATGGGGTTCCTTTCTCTAGTCACACGCGCGCAACGATGACCGTTGCAAGTGACATGAGATTGGATCTTCGATCGAAGCCCACGGCATAAATCCGTAAGCCACTACCGAGGACCAAACGTCACGTCGGAGTGCGTGTAAGTGTTTAGTTATCGGCGGATGCCGAGTTTGTCGATAATCGCGCGGTAACGCTCGATATCCACTTTTGCTAAGTACTGCAAAATGCGACGACGACGACCTACGAGCAGAAGAAGACCACGACGATTGTGGTGATCGTTCTTATTTGTTTGTAGGTGCTCTGTTAATTCTTCGATGCGCTTTGAGAGAAGCGCTACTTGAGCTTCAGGGCTTCCTGTGTCCGATGCAGAAGCGCCGTACTTGTTGATAATTTCTTTCTTCGCAGCTGGTGTTAACGCCATCTGTCTACTCCTTCATCGTTCACGAGGGCCAACGGTCTATGTCACGAAGGCACGCCATCTCGCTTATTGCTCGTTCTGAGCCCCCGAAGGTTACCAGCGGGCTATCCCGGAAGAGAAATCGAGCGGCAAATAGCCGATTACGCAGTGAGTTCCCGCGTGCGATCGCAATCTTTTTTCATCTGAACTAATAATGGATCTAGGCCATCAAATTTAATTGTGTCGCGCAATCGCCAACCAAATTCAATAATCGCTTCTTGGCCATATAAATCTAAATCATTTCTATCAAGCGCATACGCCTCAACCTGTCGAGCACGCACTCCTTCAAATGTTGGATTTGTTCCGATTGAGATCGCAGCTGGCCAACGTTGCTCCCCTACTGTCAACCATCCGGCATACACGCCATCTGTTGGAATTGTTGCATTAGGAAAGACATCAACATTCGCTGTGGGATAACCAATTGTGCGACCACGTTTTTCGCCATGAATAACTGGCCCCGTTATCTGATGAGGACGTGTTAAAAGTTCTCGGGCAAGTTCTACGCCACCGCTCAAAATAGTTTTTCTAATTCGGGTCGAAGAAACAACATCGCTGAATGGGATACCAATTCCACACCGTCAACAGTAAAACCATAATGTGACGCAACTTTTTTGAGGTAACTGACATCACCGGCTGCTTTTGCACCGAAAGTGAAATTTGCGCCGACGACAATATGTTTTGCTTGAAGTTGTTTGACTAATACCTCTTCAATAAATGCATTCGGAGCTAACGCCGCAAATTCCCTAGTAAATTCAATCACTGCCACCGAATCAGCGCCATGGTGGAGTAATTGTGTAATGCGTCCAGAGAGCGAAAGGAGTTGTGAAGGAGTTCGTTCTGGTGCAAAAACCGAAGTGGGATGTGGGTAGAACGTGAGAACAGTGACAGACTCACCGTAACTTTTAGCTCGACGAATAATCTCTTGATGTCCTTGATGGACGCCATCAAAAATACCGATGACAACTGTTGGCGTTGGCTTTGCTAAGCCATGCCACGAGATTGCATGTGTCATGGGAATTATTCTTCCACTTTCTAGTTTTCCATACGATCTTTATTGATAAAGACCGCAATTGGTTGCGCTCCTGCAGGTTTATTTTCAATGAGAGCACATACTGTGTGATCAAAGACAGCGACACCGATTCCAGGAAATTCTGATGGTGAAAGTGCGCGACCAAACGTCAATTCATTCCGCTCTGCAAAATCAATGGTGCGTACTGGAAAAATCCGCTGGGCAACCGCAAGGAGTGGAATCAGGTTTTCTGGCGTAGCGCTCTCAAGTGGAACTGAATCCATGACATGAAATGGCGTGACTTCTGTGCGATGAAGCGAAATCAAATGCCCTCCAACACCTAAAGCTTCACCAAGATCTCTTGCGATCGCGCGGATATAGGTGCCAGCAGAACACCGCACATCGATAGTGATATCGATTCCATTGTCGGTACGTTCAATTTTCTGAATTGAAATCTCATCAATCGTCACGATGCGAGATGGAAGTTCAACCACTTCTCCCTCACGCACTCGATCATAGGCTCGCTTGCCATCGATTTTTATCGCTGAAACAGAACTTGGTCGTTGAGAAATTTCGCCAACCATCGCTGCTAAACCCAGAAGCGATCTGGGCATCAGTTATTTCTGAAATTTTTTCTTTTGGTGCGCGGCTTAAAATGTCACCTTCTCGATCATCAGTTACTGTCGATGCTCCAAGTCGGATAGTTCCGATGTAACGCTTCTTGCCTTCAGTGATGTACTGCAGAAATCTTGTGGCGTTATTTATTCCAATGACGAGAACTCCGGTTGCCATCGGATCAAGCGTTCCCGCATGCCCAACTCGACGAGTACCAAATACTTTTCGAAGTTTTCCTACAACGTCATGACTTGTGATGCCACCTGGTTTATCGATGACAAGAAAGCCATCACTCATGAGATTTATGTGGCTTATATGGATCTGCAGCGATTGGTTGCGCACCTTTTCGTAGCGCTTCTAACTCCGCATCTTTTTGATGAACACGATCCATTAAATCATCAAATTGTTTTACGGTTTCCGAAAGACCGTCAGAGAAGAATTCAAGCGTCGGAGTAATGCGCATTCCGAGATCTTTTCCTACTTCACTACGCAGTAAACCTTTTGCACTTTTGAGCGCGGCAGCCGTTGCACTTTTTGCTTCATCATCGCCAAGAACGGTGTAGAAGACTGATGCTTGTTGTAAGTCGCCGGTAATGCGCACATCCGTAATAGTGATGAAACCGAGGCGAGGATCTTTCACCTTGGTCTCTAACGTCTGTGCGACAACTACCTTGATCCGGTCTGCAACTTTCTCTGCACGATGGGAAGCGCCCATAGTTATGCTCGCTTCTTCTCGCGCATCTCGAAGACTTGAATCGTGTCGCCAACTTGAATGTCCTTGTAAGAGCCGAGGCCAATACCGCACTCGTAACCCTCACGGACTTCAGTTGCATCATCTTTAAATCGCTTCAAGGATTCAACTTGCAAGTTGTCGCCAATGACTACGCCACCGCGCATAACTCGCGCCTTTGCATTTCGGCGAATGATGCCATCGCTGACCATTGAACCTGCGATTGTTCCAAACTTGCTCGACTTAAAGATGTCGCGAACTTCCGCATTACCAATGACTGCCTCTTCATACTCTGGCTTGAGAAGTCCCTTAAGGGCTTGCTCAATCTCTTCAATTGCTTTGTAAATAACAGAGTAGAAGCGAATTTCTACGCCTTCTTCATCAGCGAAGACTGCAGTATGTGGTTCTGGCTTTACGTTAAAGCCAATGACCACTGCTTCTGATGCCGATGCCAAAGTGATATCGCTCTTGGTGATTGCACCAACGCCGCGGTGAATCACGCGTAGATCAACTTCGGTGCCAACATCAAGTTGTAGCAGCGCATCTTCAAGCGCTTCAACAGAACCACTGACGTCACCTTTAATAATGAGATTAAGCGTGGTGACCTTCGATTGCTCAAGGAAGTCTTCCAGCGAAACTTTCTTGCGAGCTTTCGCAAGCGCTGCGTGACGTTCTGCTGCTTGTCGTTTCTCTGCAATCTGACGAGCAGTTCGATCATCAGGTGCAACGATGAAACTATCGCCAGCGCTTGGAACAGAAGTGAAACCGAGAACTTGTACTGGTCGTGATGGACCGGCAACGTCTAACTCATGTCCAAACTCATCGAGCATTGCTCGCACGCGACCGAAGGAAGCGCCCGCAACAATCGCATCGCCCACATTGAGTGTGCCACGTTGTACTAAAACAGTTGCAACCGGACCGCGACCTTTGTCGAGATGAGCTTCAATCGCCACACCGCGAGCATCGTCATCAGCAATCGCACGAAGATCAATTGCAGCATCTGCGGTAAGCAGAATTGCATCAATCAAATTATCAATTCCAGTGCCATTTTTCGCAGAGACATCAACGAAAATCGTCTCGCCACCGTACTCTTCAGCAACCAAGTTGTACTCCGTTAATTGCTGGCGAATCTTTCCTGGATTTGCACCTTCTTTATCAACCTTGTTGACCGCTACAACTATTGGAACGTTCGCTGCTTGAGCGTGATTGAGCGCTTCAATGGTCTGAGGCATTACGCCATCATCGGCAGCAACAACGAGTACTGCGATATCGGTGACCTTAGCGCCACGGGCACGCATCGCGGTAAACGCTTCGTGACCTGGTGTATCGATAAATGTAATTGCTCGATTAACACCATCATGATCATGGTGAATTTGATAAGCACCGATGTGCTGAGTAATTCCACCTGCTTCACCTTTAACAACTTCGGTCTGGCGAATCGCATCGAGAAGTCGAGTCTTACCGTGATCAACGTGGCCCATAACCGTCACTACTGGTGGTCGGATTTCTAAATCTTCCGGATCGATATCTGCAAGCTCTTTCGCTAGATCGATATCAAAGCCTTCAAGAATTTCACGATCTTCATCTTCTGGCGAAACAATTTGAATGTCGTATCCAAATTCGCCTCCGAGAACTGCAAAGACATCTTCGTTGACAGATTGTGTTGCAGTAACCATTTCGCCAAGATGGAAGAGCACTGAAACTAGCGCTGCTGGATCTGCACCGATTTTCTCGGCAAAGTCTGCAAGTGAAGAACCGCGACGGAGTCGAACGGTCTGACCATTTCCACGAGGAACAACTGCACCGCCAAGAGTTGGCGCTTGCATATTGTCGATCTCTTCACGACGCGTCTTCTTACTCTTTATATTCTTACGTTTTTTGCCATTCTGTTTTCCAAATGCGCCACCTGCGCCACCACGTTGTTGTGGTTTTCCACCTTTACCGCCAAATCCACCACTACTTGGTCCACCACTCGATGGTGCACCTTGTGAACGATATGGAGATGGCGCGCCACCAGGACGTTGTCCACCATGTTGTTGACCATCACGAAATGGACGATCACCTTGTGGTCGTTGATTTGGTCGCGCTGCAAAACCTGGACGTACTGAACCTGGTCGTGGACCAGCCATTCCTGGACCACCGGGACGTTGACCCGGTCTTTGCGGAGCAGAGCCTGGTCGTTGCGGAGCAGAACCTGGTCGTTGCGGAGCGCCACCTGGTCTTTGACCTGGACGTGGTGCACCTGGTGTTCCAAATGGATTATTTCCTGCGCGAGGTGGTCGAGGCATTGCACCACTAAATGGATTATTTCCTGCGCGAGGTGGTCGAGGTAATTGAGTTGGATTTGGAGTTGACGTTGGTGATGGCGGAGTTTGAGATTGAGTTGGGTTTGAGTTGGTGTTTGAGATTGCGTTGGAATTTGAGTTGGTGACTGGCGGCTTATTTTCAACAACTGGCTCAGTTGAAATATCTGAAGGTTCTGCGACTTTCTTCGCTGCACTCTTCTTTGCCGCTGCCTTCTTTACGGCAGGTTTCTTCTCTTCGACAGGTTTAGCAACTGGTGGATATTTTTCTAATAACCGTCTAACAACTGGCGGTTCAACAGTTGAGGATGCAGAGCGAACAAACTCGCCCATCTCTTGGAGTTTGGCAAGGACATCCTTGCTCTCCATACCTAAATCTTTTGCTAATTCGTAAACGCGGACCTTCGCCACAGTTCTCCTGTCTGGGCCCTGCGTTCTTCTTAATTACTTAATCGGAGCGCGTGGCCTATTTTCTTGTACCACTCATGATCGTGCGGTGCTCATTAAAGTGCCATTGCCTTTTGCTCCTGATCGAGTTTTCTCAACGTATATTGAGAGGTATTGCGGTGGTGAGGGTTCTTACCCTACCGCATCAGAATGGATATCAATTCGCCAGCCTGTAAGACGAGCGGCCAAACGTGCATTCTGACCATCCTTACCAATCGCAAGTGAGAGTTGGTAATCCGGCACCACCACTTTTGCCGAGCGCATCTCGAGATTGACCACTTCAACGCTCGATACTCGCGCTGGCGCTAGCGCGTTTCCGACATAGGTGGCCGGATCTTCCGACCAATCGACAATATCTATTTTCTCGCCATGTAATTCATCCATTACTGCTCTGGCACGTGCACCCATAGGACCAATTAACGAACCTTTCGGACTAACACCAGCTCGATGAGTACGTACAGCAATCTTTGTGCGATGTCCTGCTTCACGAGCCACACCCATAATTTCTACAGCGCGTTCGCGAATTTCCGGAACTTCAAGTGCAAAGAGTTGTTTCACTAACGCAGGATGACTTCGCGAAAGTAATACTTCTGGACCTTTAGGACCTTGTTTTACTTCAACGACGAAACACTTCATGCGTTCACCGTGTGTGTAAACCTCACCAGGAACTTGCTCGTGTGGTGGTACTCGCCCTTCGACGCGACCAAGATTGACGTAGACCATTTTCTGATCACGGCCTTGTTGGATTACTCCAGAAACAATATCTCCAACTGAAGCAGTAAATTCTCCGACAATCTCTGCATCTTTCGATTCACGAATTTTCTCTTTGATTACTTGTCGCGCAGTTGATGTAGCAACTCGACTAAAAGCACCGAGTTCTTCAATCTCATCGCTGATCTTCTCGCCATCTGGACCAAATGTAGGAATGATGATTTTGATTTCACCAGTTTCGCGGTCAAGTTTTGCATGAGCAAAAGGTTTCGCTTCTTCACTCTGCGCATACGCAGTCTTTACCGCAATTTCAATTGCCAAGATAAGTCGATCTAGTGAGATGTCTCGTTCGGTTGTGAGCGCTTCAAGCGCCTTCATGTCGACATGCATTTAGAGACCTGCCTTACGATTAAATTCAATTTCTATTACCGCGCGTTTGATATCAGCACGCGAAATTTTCTGCTCAGTCTTCGGCAAAGTCAGCGACACTTCGGAGTTGTCAAGCGCAGAGAGTCGACCAGTAACTACATCCCCATTATTTAAAGTGATTTTTACAAGTCGCCCGATGTTTTTACGCCAATGCCGCTCAGCGGTAAGTGGGCGATCTACGCCAGGTGAGGTAACTTCGAGAGTAAATGGCTTATCGTCTAGCGCAGAGAAGTTATCGAGCGCTTCTGAAACTTTCCGAGAGATCCCAGTGACTTCATCAAGTGAGAGATTGTGGCTTTCGCTATCAACAATGACAGAGATAACTCGACTTCGTCCGGCGGGAGTGATGGTGACATCTTCTAAGACGGCAGACGCACTGTGAACAATCGGTGCCAAATATGAAAGTAACTCGTCCCGCGATGCCATATGAACCTCTATTTTTCAATTGTTGTTAAGTTGTTGTTGAGTTGTTTGCACTTCTTATTACTACTAACTAAAGATATCGATAGCCAAACGAATAATCAATAT
Source organism: Actinomycetota bacterium (assembly GCA_009927575.1). Taxonomy (GTDB): domain Bacteria; phylum Actinomycetota; class Actinomycetes; order Nanopelagicales; family Nanopelagicaceae; genus UBA7398. The sequence goes on along the minus strand of RFMS01000076.1, from coordinate 3,262 downwards.
GAGGGTTACACCCAGAAAAGCTTTCCTCACCAGATTCGATCCCCCGCGAAGTGCGAGTCGAGCACCAATCTGATTCCCGGTGATATTTGCAATCGCCATGACAAGACCAATCATCCAAATGATGTGACCGTGAAAACCAAAGATAAGAAGGGCGGCAAGGTTTGTTCCCCAATTGGTGATTTTCGTTGTTACCGTTGCATCAAGAAATTCCATACCGATGACTGCAACGAGCACCACCATAAGAAATGCACCAGTGCCAGGGCCAAAAATTCCATCGTAAAAACCAATTGCTAATCCGCTAATAAGCGCAATCGCTATTGTGTGACGCCGCGCAAATCGTAAATTCTCGTTTAGTCCCAACTCTTTTCGGCGCCAGGTATAGAGCGCAACAAGAATCAGCAAGATGAGGACAAATGGTCGCGCTGCATCTTTGGGGAAATTACTTGCAACCGCCGCACCTGACATCGAACCGATAAAAGCAGGTAACGCCATGGCACACGTCAATCGCCAATCTGGCTTACGTCGTCGAACGTAGGTTGTCGCTGCTGTTGTCGTTCCAAGAAATGATGGCAACTTGTTAGTACCAAGTACTGTTGCGGTCTCAGTATTAGGGAGCGCCACTAATAACGCAGGTAATTGGATGAGCCCGCCGCCACCCGCCATTGAATCAACAAGTCCGGCAAACCCTGAAGCAAGTAAGAGAAAAAAGAGCGTAGTTATCGAGATATCCACTATTTTTTATGCAATGGAATTTTTATGAGATCGAACGAGCGAAGAAATTTCAGTGAGCGCATCTGATAGTGCGATCTCACGCTTCTCGCCAGTTTTACGGATTCGCACTTCGACTTTTCCATCTGCTAACGCTTTGCCTACGATGACAATAATTGGATTACCGATTAATTCGGCATCTTTAAATTTCACACCTGGTGATGCTTCGCGTCGGTCATCAAGCATGACAGTAATTCCATTTGCTTCGAGAGAGCTCGCTAATTTCTCCGCAGTATCAAATGGCAGATCATCTTTACCAGTAGCAACAATATGTACTTTCGCTGGCGCAATTTCTAACGGCCAGACTAAACCCAATTCATCATGGCTCTGTTCTGCGACTGCTGCCACCGCACGAGAGACACCAATTCCATAAGAGCCCATCGTGACAACTTGTGATTTTCCATCTGCATCAAGAACTGTGAGATCAAGTGCCTGGGCGTACTTACGACCAAGTTGGAAAATATGACCAATCTCAATCGCTCGATCAATAATGACAGGGCTCTGACATTGCGGACATGCATCTCCGGCTCGAACTTCAACCGCTTCGATAAAACCGTCGACAGTGAAATCTCTGCCGTGAGTGACATATCGGGCATGTTTATTTAATTGATTAGCGCCAGTAATCCAATGCGTTCCTACTGCGACACGAGGATCGGCATATAACTTCAAACCAAAACGCTTCGCATCTTGCGGGCCGACATATCCTTTAACAAGTTCTTTGCGCTTGGCGAAATCTTCTTCTTCAAAGAGTCGAAGTTCTTTTACTCCAGCAAGATTTGCTTGCACACGCTTCACATCGACTTCTCGATCGCCTGGAACCAGTACTGAAATCGCTTCGCCATCTGCAATGAGCAGAATATTTTTCAAAGTATCAGAAGCTTTATGTCCTGGCCCAAATTTCGCGTTCATCACGTCAACTAATGAATCGATCGTTGGCGTATTGGGAGTATCAAGTACTTCAATTGCTGGCGGTGTTGCGCCTTCAACTTTTACATCTGGAGTTGTCATCGCTTCCACGTTTGCGGCATACCCACACTTTTCGCAGAGTACATATGTATCTTCACCAGTTGGGCACGGTGCGAGAAATTCTTCGGAGCGTGATCCACCCATTGCGCCAGACATCGCTTTCACGATGTTGTACTTCAAGCCAAGTCGATCAAATGTCTTGATATATGCCTGGCGATGTTTTTCATACGAGACTTCTAACCCAGCATCGTCGACATCAAATGAATAGGAGTCTTTCATCACGAATTCACGGCCACGGATAATTCCACTTCGTGGACGTGGTTCATCGCGATACTTTGTTTGAATTTGATAGATAGAGAGAGGTAAATCTTTATATGACGAGTATTCGCCTTTCACCATCAAGGTGAACATCTCTTCGTGAGTTGGTCCTAGTAAATAATCGCCACCTTTGCGATCTTGTAAGCGAAAGAGATCTGGCCCGTATTCAGCCCAACGATTAGTTCGTTCATACGGTTCTTTGGGGAGTAACGCTGGAAAGTGCACCTCTTGAAATCCGGCTGCATCCATCTCTTCTCGAACAACTCGTTCAATATTGCGATAAATGATGTAACCAAGTGGTAGCCACGAGTAGACACCGGCTGCGATACGTCGTACGTACCCTGCACGAACAAGCAGTTTATGACTTGCAACTTCTGCATCAGCTGGATCGTCGCGAAGTGTGCGCAGAAAGAGAGAGGACATTCGCAACATGCGCGTACTTTATCTACTTTATCTCGACAGATGGCTCACCCGAGCCGACACCTGCTGCTTCCATCTCCTCTGCTAGGCGCATCGCTTCTTCAATTAACGTTTCAACAATTTGTGCTTCTGGCACTGTCTTGATTACTTCACCCTTGACGAAAATCTGGCCTTTGCCATTTCCCGATGCAACGCCGAGATCAGCTTCACGCGCTTCGCCAGGTCCATTCACAACACATCCCATCACTGCAACACGAAGTGGGACAGTCATGCCTTGTAACCCTGCTTGTACTTTCTCAGCCAAGGTATAGACATCAACTTGTGCACGTCCGCAGGATGGGCAGGAACGATCTCTAATTTTCGCTGTCGAAGATTGAGCGATTCCAAAATAGAGATACCAACTTTTACTTCTTCTACTGGTGGCGCAGAGAGAGACACTCGAATGGTGTCACCGATTCCTTCAGCAAGAAGAACTCCGAATGCGGTTGCCGATTTAATTGTTCCTTGGAATAACGGGCCAGCTTCAGTGACGCCTAAGTGAAGTGGATAGTCACACTTTTGGGCGAGTAATCGATACGCCTTAATCATTGTCACTGGATCATGGTGCTTGACTGAAATTTTAATATCGGTAAAGCCATGTTCTTCAAAGAGTCCAATTTCCCAGAGCGCTGATTCAACTAACGCTTCAGGTGTTGCTTTGCCATATTTTGCAAGTAATCGTGGATCAAGCGAACCAGCATTAACGCCAATGCGAATTGGAATTCCAGCGTCACCAGCAGCCTTCGCGACC
>RFMS01000059.1 GCA_009927575.1 Actinomycetota bacterium | reverse complement strand
CGCGATTGAAGTTCGTCCTGGTGGCGGTGCACGCATTGCGCGTTCTGCTGGCGCATCAGTTCAGCTCGTTGCAAAAGATGGTCCATATGCACAACTTCGTATGCCATCAGGTGAAATCCGAAACGTCGATGTTCGTTGCCGCGCAACAGTTGGCGAAGTTGGAAACGCAGAACAATCAAACATTAACTACGGAAAAGCTGGACGTATGCGCTGGAAAGGCAAGCGTCCAACCGTTCGTGGTGTTGTGATGAACCCAGTTGATCACCCACACGGTGGTGGTGAAGGTAAGACTTCAGGTGGACGCCATCCAGTATCACCTTGGGGTAAGCCAGAAATTCGCACTCGCAAGAAAAAAGCGAGCGATCAACTCATTGTCCGTCGTCGTCCGTCAAATAAGAGCCGATAAAGGAGCCCTTTAAATGCCACGTAGTTTGAAGAAGGGTCCATTCGTGGACAAACACCTTGAAAAGAAGGTGGATGATCAGAATGCGAAGAACACCAAAGTCGTTATCAAGACTTGGTCACGTCGCTCAATGATTACTCCGTCCATGATCGGCCACACCATCGCAGTTCATGATGGTCGCAAGCATGTTCCAGTTTTCGTTACAGAAGCGATGATTGGTCACAAACTCGGTGAGTTTGCACCAACTCGAACCTTCCGTGGCCACGTTAAACAGGAAGATCGAAAGGTGACACCAAGTGCCTAATTCATCGACAAATACTCAACCACTCATTGCAACAGCTAAAGCTGGCTCACTGCGCGTAACTCCGCAGAAAGCTCGCCGTGTTGTGAACATGATCCGCGGTAAGCGCGCTGATGAAGCGATCAATATCGTGAAGTTCGCACCACAGATTGCAGTAAGTGAAGATCTCTACTCACTTTTAAATTCTGCTGTTGCTAACGCAAAGCAGAAGAATCCAGCCCTTCGCGATGCATCAGAACTTTGGGTAACTGAAGCTCTCGTTGACGAAGGTGTGACGATGAAGCGTTACCGCCCACGTGCGCAAGGTCGCGGATATCAAATTTTGAAGCGTAGCTGCCAGATCTCTGTCACTCTCTCAGATGACAAGAACTATCGCCGTCCTTCAAAAGCGCAGGCACGTAAAGCTGCAGCAGTAGCTGCCGAAGCAGGAAAGGATGTGACCGAATAAATGGGTCAAAAAATAAATCCACACGGCTTCCGGTTGGGTATCACGACTGAATTTAAGTCACGTTGGTACGCAGAGAAACTTTACAAAGATTACGTAAAAGAAGATGTTCTTATTCGTAAGACAATGGAGAAAGGTATGGAGCGCGCAGGCGTATCCCATATTGAAATTGAACGTACTCGTGAACGCGTACGTATCGATCTCCATACTGCTCGTCCAGGAATTGTGATTGGTCGACGTGGTGAAGGTGCAGACCGACTACGTCTTGATCTTGAAAAACTTACTGGCAAGCAAGTACAGCTCAATATTCTTGAAGTAAAGAATCCAGAGACCGATGCACAACTTGTTGCGCAAGGAATTGCAGAACAGTTAGCAGCACGTGTTTCTTTCCGCCGCGCAATGCGTAAGTCGATGCAGACTGCGTTAAAAGCTGGCGCTAAAGGAATCCGTGTTCAATGCGGTGGTCGACTCGGTGGCGCAGAAATGTCTCGCTCTGAGTTCTATCGCGAAGGTCGCGTTCCACTCCACACTCTCCGCGCTGATATTGATTATGGCTTCTATGAAGCACATACAACATTCGGTCGCCTTGGTGTCAAAGTGTGGATCTACAAAGGTGAAGTTATTGAATCTCGTGCAGAGCGTGAAGCAGCAGCACTTGCGCAAGCAAAGGCAGCAAAAGCAGATCGCCCACGTCGTGCACCACGTGCACCACGTGGTGAAGTAACAAAGACCAACGTTGCAGATCGCGCACAAGAAAGCGCAAGTGCAGTTTCTAATGAAGCAGCAACTCAAGCAACTACTGGTGAAGGAGCTGATGCATAGTGTTAATCCCACGTCGCGTAAAGCACCGTAAACAACATCACCCAAAGCGTTCAGGTAAATCAAAGGGCGGAACATTTGTTGCGTTCGGCGATTACGGTATTCAAGCGCTCGAAGGTGGTTACCTCACCAACCGCCAAATTGAAGCCGCACGTATTGCGATGACTCGTCACGTAAAGCGTGGTGGAAAAGTGTGGATCAATATTTATCCAGATCGCCCACTCACAAAGAAGCCAGCTGAAACTCGTATGGGTTCCGGTAAAGGCTCACCAGAGTGGTGGATCGCAAATATCAAGCCAGGTCGCGTGATGTTTGAAATTTCTGGTGTTACACAAGAAGTTGCAAACGAAGCGTTAACCCGCGCTATGCACAAATTACCGGTTAAGTGCCGCGTTGTACGTCGCGAGGAGGCATAAAGATGGCGATGATTTCAGCAGAAGAGTTACGCCAATTGGGTACCGAAGAGCTTCAAACAAAGCTCAAGGAATCAAAGGAAGAGTTATTCAACCTTCGCTTCCAAGCTGCAACTGGCCAACTTGAGAGCCATGGTCGATTGACTGCGGTTCGCAAAGAGATTGCACGCATCTACACCATTTTGCGTGAACGTGAACTTGGTATCGGAGGTGCAGCATGACCGAAGCGCGTACATTCCGTAAAACTCGCGAAGGTATCGTGATTAGCGACAAGATGGATAAGACCGTTGTCGTCAAAGTTGAAGATCGTGCTGCGCATGGTCTTTACTCAAAAGTTATTACCAAAGCGAAGAAGTACAAGGCACATGATGAGAACAACTCAGCTGGTCTTGGCGATCGCGTTCTCATTATGGAAACACGTCCACTCTCGGCAACAAAGCGTTGGCGCGTTGTCGAAATTATCGAGAAGGCGAAGTAGGTGCAGCCATGATTCAACAAGAGTCTCGCTTACGCGTCGCGGATAACACAGGAGCTCGCGAGCTTCTCTGCATCCGTGTACTCGGCGGCACAAAGCGTCGTTACGCAGGTATCGGCGACATCATCGTCTGCTCCGTGAAGGATGCAATTCCAGGCGGTCAAGTAAAGAAGGGTGAAGTCGTTAAGGCTGTCATCGTTCGCACCGTTAAAGAGAACCGTCGTGCAGATGGTTCTTACATCAAGTTTGACGAGAACGCTGCCGTCATCATCAAAGATGATAACGAACCACGCGGAACTCGTATCTTCGGACCAGTTGCTCGCGAACTTCGCGATAAGCGCTTTATGAAGATCATTTCCTTAGCACCGGAGGTGTTGTAATGCGTATTAAGAAAGGTGACACTGTTCTTGTTATTGCCGGAAAAGATAAAGGCGTAACTGGAAAAGTTCTTGCCGTTGATACTCGCACAGCGCGTCTTGTTGTTGAAGGTGTCAATCGCGTAAAGAAGCACACCAAAGAGACTCAGTCAGATCGCGGCGTAAAAGTCGGCGGAATTCTTACTGTGGAAGCGCCAATCGCTTACTCCAACGTGATGTTGGTTGATGAAGATGGTGCAGCAACTCGTATTGGTTCACGCAAAGACGAAGACGGAAAGAATGTCCGTATCTCTCGTCGCTCTGGAAAGGACATCTAATGTCGACTGCAACCTTGCCTCGTCTTAAGGGCCGCTATCGCGAAGCGATTGCGCCAGCACTTAAGAACGAATTTGGCTACAAGAACGTCATGCAGATTCCTACATTGACCAAAGTTGTTGTGAACATGGGTGTCGGCGAAGCTGCAAAAGATTCCAAACTCATCGAAGGTGCAATCCGCGATCTTCAAACCATCACTGGCCAGAAGCCATTGGTAACAAAGGCGAAGAAGTCGATTGCTAACTTCAAACTCCGTGAAGGTATGCCAATCGGTGCGCACGTCACACTTCGTGGCGATCGTATGTGGGAATTTATGGATCGTCTGCTCTCGATCTCATTGCCACGTATCCGCGACTTCCGTGGTCTTTCACCAAAACAATTTGATGGTCAAGGAAACTACACGTTCGGTATTACCGAGCAGGTTGTTTTCCCAGAAATCGAACAAGATAAGTTAGATCGAGTTCGCGGTATGGATATCACCATCGTTACATCGGCGAAGAATGATGATGAAGGTCGTGCGTTGCTACGCGCGCTCGGATTCCCATTCAAGGATTAATCGGGAGATAAAAGACAATGGCAAAAACATCACTCAAAGTGAAGGCAAGCCGTAAACCTAAGTTCAAGGTTCGCGGTTACACACGTTGCCAGCGTTGCGGTCGCCCACACGCTGTCTATCAAAAATTTGGCATCTGCCGAATCTGCTTCCGCACCATGGCACACCGTGGTGAACTTCCAGGAATCACAAAAGCTTCTTGGTAATTTCAAAAATAATTCCAACAATGAAAATAATTCCAACTATGAAGAAGGTCCAAAAGGAAACCACTTCAAGAAAGGCCAAAGGCCACGTATGACAATGACAGACCCGATCGCAGACATGCTTAGCCGTCTGCGCAATGCAAACACTGCTTACCATGAGGTGGTTTCAATGCCATCGTCATCGGTAAAAGTGCGCATTGCAGCGATCCTTCAGCAAGAAGGATTTATCTCCGGATACAAGGTTGAGAACAATCCAAATGGATTTGGTAAGAACCTTGTTATTGATTTGAAGTATGGCTCAAACCGTGAACGTTCCATCGCAGGACTTCGTCGCGTAAGTAAGCCAGGTCTTCGTGTATACGCAAAATCAACTGGACTTCCAAAAGTTCTTGGCGGTCTTGGCGTTGCGATCATTTCAACTTCCCAAGGTTTGCTTACTGATAAGCAAGCTAATAAGCAGGGCGTAGGCGGAGAAGTTCTCGCCTACGTATGGTGATCACATGTCACGTATCGGTCGTATGCCTGTTGCGGTTCCTAAGGGAGTCGAAGTAAAGATTGATGGTTCACACGTTGCAGTGAAAGGTCCAAAAGGATCACTCGAACTTAACGTTGCTGCACCAATTACTGTCGCGCAAGAAGCCGACACTGTTGTTCTCTCAAGACCAAATGATGAGCGAACATCACGTTCACTTCATGGTCTCTCACGTACTCTGATTGCAAATATGTTCATTGGTGTAACAGCTGGTTACTCAAAGAAGATTGTGATCACTGGTGTTGGTTACCGCGTTGCGAGTAAAGGAAAAGATCTTGAATTCGCACTTGGTTATAGCCATCCAATTCTCTTCCCTGCGCCTGCAGGAATTACTTTCAACGTTGAATCACCAACTGAATTCACCATCTCTGGTGTCGATAAGCAGTTAGTTGGCGAGACGGCAGCGAAGATCCAGAAGTTACGTAAGTCCGATCCTTATAAGGGCAAAGGCTTACACCTCGAAGGTCAACGCATCCGTCGCAAGGCTGGAAAGACGGGTAAGAAATAATGAATATCGCTAAGAAAATCGTTAAGGGCTCGACATCAACTGCTCGCGCTCGCCGTCATTTCCGTGTACGTAAGAAAGTCGTTGGCACAACCGAACGACCACGTCTTGTCGTCACTCGCTCCGCTCGTCATTTAGTTGCGCAGATTGTTGATGATTCAAAAGGTCACACACTCGCATCTGCATCGACGATGGAAGCAGATCTTCGCGCAACATCAGCAGATAAGACAAAGAAAGCTCGCACTGTGGGCCAACTTGTTGCTGATCGCGCAAAAGCAAAAGGAATTAAGGCAGTTGTTTTCGATCGTGGTGGTAACCGCTACACCGGTCGCGTCGCTGCTTTAGCAGATGGCGCTCGTGAGAATGGATTGGACTTCTAATGACACCAGCCGAAAAAACTGAACGCGATACCGCTGCAAAGCCAGATCGTCGTGAGAAGCGCGAACGTCGTGATGATCGCGCTGACAAGAGCCCTTACATGGAGCGCGTGGTTTTCATTAACCGCGTAGCAAAAGTTGTTCAAGGTGGTCGTCGTTTCTCCTTCACCGCACTAGTAGTTGTCGGCGATGGAAATGGAACTGTTGGCGTTGGTTATGGCAAAGCAAAAGAAGTGCCACAAGCAATTGCTAAAGCAGTTGAAGAAGCGAAGAAATCATTCTTCAAAGTGCCACGTCTTGGTTCAACCATTCCTCATCCAGTTCAAGGTGAAATGGCTGCCGGCGTAGTTCTTCTTCGTCCTGCTGCTCCTGGTACCGGTGTTATTGCTGGTGGTCCAGTTCGTGCAGTACTTGAGTGCGCAGGAATCTCCGATGTTTTGACCAAGTCACTTGGTTCAAATAATCCAATCAATATGGTTCACGCAACTGCAACAGCGCTAAAGATGTTGGAACACCCAACATCAATCGCAGCGCGTCGTGGTCTGCCTCTAGAGAACGTTGCGCCAGCAGCAATTGCACGCGCAGTAAATACGCCATCTGAGAGCAGAACTGAAGCTACGAAAGTAGGCGCATAATGCCAAGACTTAAAGTCACACAAGTTCGTTCCAAAGTTGGTAACGCGCCAGATCAACGCGACACACTTCGTTCGCTTGGTTTGAAGCGTATTGGTGATGTTGTGGTGAAAGAAGATCGTCCAGAAATTCGTGGAATGGTCTACGCAGTTCGCCACCTCATTAAAGTTGAGGAGGTTGAATAACAATGGTGCTTAAAGTTCATCATCTTCGTCCAGCGCCTGGATCCAAGAAAGCTAAGACTCGTAAGGGTCGCGGTGAAGGTTCCAAAGGTAAGACTGCTGGTCGTGGCGGAAAAGGTACCCACGCTCGAAATACAGTTCGCGCTGGTTTCGAAGGTGGTCAGATGCCACTCGTTCAACGTCTTCCAAAACTTCGCGGATTTAAGAATCCAGAACGCATTGAATACCAAGCAGTGAATGTTTCAACAATTAACGCGCTCTTCCCAAAGGGTGGCGCAGTTTCAGTTGAAGATCTCGTCAAAGCTGGTGCGGCTCGTAAGGGACACCCAGTAAAGGTGCTTGGAAATGGTGACATCTCCGTTAAGGTCAATGTCACTGCACATGCATTCTCAAGTTCTGCATCAGAGAAAATCTCTGCTGCGGGTGGATCAATTAAGGAACTCTAAATTGCTACAAGCATTCGCTAAAGCATTTAAGACGCCAGATCTCCGTCGGAAGATTTTCTTCACGATGGCGATCATGGCGTTGTTCCGCTTTGGATCAATCATCCCAACACCGGGTGTTTCATATAAAGCGGTAAAGACCTGTCTCAATCAAGCGCAGTCAGGTGGCTTGTTCGGATTAATTAACTTGTTCTCTGGTGGTGCGTTACTTCAACTTAGCG
>RFMS01000171.1 GCA_009927575.1 Actinomycetota bacterium | reverse complement strand
GTTAATGCTTCACCGCAGAGAATAGACAACGAGCTATACCTTCGGCAATTTAACGATATGCAGCTGCTGCGCCACCAACCGCATCACCAATTCGGTGAACTCGCATCGCATTTGTAGATCCAGGAATTCCCGGTGGTGATCCGGCCACAATCATTACTTGTTCACCTTCTTGAACTCTCGACGATTCAATAAGAATTGAATCCACTTGCTTCACCATTTGATCAGTAGTCGTTACGACAGTGACAATTAATGACTCAATTCCCCAGGAGAGAGCTAATCGATTGTATGTTCCAGAATCTGGCGTGCATGCAATGATTGGAATAGCTGATCGAAGTCGAGACATTCGTCTTGCTGAATCGCCACTCTGCGTGAAAGCGACGAGATATTTCGCACCAATAATCTGACCGACATCAACAGCAGCTTTAGTGATAGCTCCGCCTTTTGTGCGTGGATTGTGCTTCAGTGCTGGGATGAGATGGAGCGCATCAGTCTCTGTCTTTTCAATTATTCGTGCCATCGTTTGAACTGCCTCGATAGGAAAATCTCCAACGCTTGTCTCGCCAGAAAGCATTAAAGCATCTGCGCCATCAAGAACAGCATTAGCGCAATCGGTTGCTTCAGCACGAGTTGGTCGAGAGTTAGTAATCATTGAGTCCAACATTTGCGTTGCCACAATAACTGGCTTTGCAGATTCACGAGCTAGCGTGATGCAACGTTTCTGCACCATCGGTACATCTTCGATTGGAAGTTCAACGCCAAGATCACCACGTGCCACCATAATGCCATCAAAAACATCCACAATCTCTTCTAAATTTTCTACTGCCTGTGGCTTTTCTATCTTGGCGATAACAGGAATTCTTTTGCCCACTTGGTCCATAATCCGATGAACATCCAGAATATCTTTTGCGCTTCGAACAAAAGAGAGCGCAATGAAATCCGCTCCTACCTCAAGTCCCCACTTTAAGTCCTCAATATCTTTCTCTGACATTGCAGGAACCGAGACAGCAACACCGGGAAGATTGATTCCTTTATTATTACTGACTTGTCCAGGTTCAATAACTTTTGTTACAACATCATTGCCTTTTATTTCAATTACTTCGACAGTTACTTTTCCATCATCAATAAGGATGCGATCGCCGCTTTTACAATCTCCAGGAAGTCCTTTGTATGTCGTTCCTACTCGCTCTCGAGTACCTTCCACATCATCCGTAGTGATTGTAAAAATGTCACCGCGAGCTAAATCATGAGGTCCGGCAGCAAATCGAGCCAATCTAATTTTTGGACCTTGAAGATCGACCAAAATCGCAACCGGTTTGCCAGCTGCTGATGCAGCGTGCCGCACTTGATCAAATCGAGCTTTATGTTCTTCGTAACTACCGTGTGAAAGATTTAATCGAGCAACATTCATGCCGGCAGAAATAAGGGCTGAAATCTTTTCAGCAGATTGAACAGCTGGTCCCATCGTGCAGACAATTTTTGCGCGGCGCATAGGTTCTATTCTATTGGTTGAATCTGCTTACACAGTTAATGGTCGAGCAGTTGGTTCAATAGGCGCAGGAAGTTGAGTTGCCCCTACAAGATATTTATCCACCGCTGCGGCAGCGCTCCGTCCTTCAGCAATAGCCCACACGATTAAGGATTGTCCTCGTCCGGCATCGCCACAAACAAAGACTCCTTCTTTGCTGGTAGCAAAATTTTCATCGCGCACAATATTTCCGCGTTGATCAATGTCAACATTGAGCGTTGAGATGAGTTCATTCTGTTCAGGTCCAGTAAAGCCCATCGCAAGAAATACTAAATCTGCCGGTATCTCTCGATCTGTGCCCGGAACTTTTTCAAATTTCCCATCAACAAATTTAGTTTCAACGATACGAAGCGCAGTCAATTGCCCCTCGTTATTCCCAATAAAACTCTCGGTTGAGATTGAGTAGAGCCGGTCGCCCGCTTCTTCGTGCGCGCTACTTACTCGATAAATCATTGGGTATGTTGGCCAAGGTTGGGTACTTGGTCGCTCTTCGGTAGGGCGCGGCATAATTTCAATCTGAGTAATTGACTTCGCGCCTTGTCGAACAGCGGTGCCTAAACAATCTGCACCCGTATCGCCACCACCCAAGATGACCACATGCTTATCTTTTGCATCAATTGGTGATTGCGAAATCTCATTCAGGGCATATTTATTTCCCCATGGCAGGTATTCCATCGCTTGATAGATGCCTTTGAATTCTCGACCTGGGATACTCAATTCTCTTCTTTGAGTTGCTCCAACTGCTAAAACAACCGCGTCATATTTAGTTTTAAGTGTTGCCGCCGTAACATCAACGCCGACATTGATTCCGGTGCGGAATCGAGTGCCTTCTCTGACCATCTGAGCAATACGTCGATCCAGAATTGATTTCTCCATCTTAAATTCCGGAATTCCGTATCGAAGTAAGCCGCCAACTTTCTCTGCTCGCTCATAGACAACAACAGTATGTCCAGCACGTGTAAGTTGCTGAGCAACGGCAAGACCTGCTGGTCCAGAACCAATTACTGCAACAGTTTTTCCACTAAGTCGATCTGGCGCTAATGGCTTTACTAACCCGGCATTAAATGCATCTTCAATAGTTCGTAGCTCTACTTGTTTAATAGTGACTGGATCTTGGTTAATCCCTAATACACACGATGTTTCACATGGCGCTGGGCAAAGCCGCCCAGTGAATTCTGGAAAATTGTTCGTCGCATGCAATCGATCAATGGCATCTGATTTTTCATTACGCCAGATCAGGTCATTCCATTCAGGGATGAGGTTGCCGAGTGGGCATCCTTGATGACAGAACGGGATGCCACAATCCATGCAACGGCCCGCTTGCTTTTGTAATCCTTCAAAGCTCTGTTCTTCGTAAACTTCTCGCCAATCTTTAATGCGCACATCCACTGGTCGACGTTTTGGAGTTTCCCGACCAGTTTTGAGAAAACCTTTGGGATCAGCCATGTGACACCTCCATGACGAGTTTCTCTACGGGAAGTCCTTCGCGTTCAGCGCGAGCTATCGCTGCCAACACTCGCGCATAATCGCGTGGCATCACCATCGAGAATCGCGTGAGTGAGTCGGACCAATTCTTGAGCAATTCGGTTGCAATTGCTGACGACGTTTCACGAGCGAATGCGCTCACAATTGTGTGAAGTTCATCTGCCCGATCAAGTGGAACTTTGAGGACATCGACCATTTCGCCATTAACGTTCCGCGAATCGAGGTCGAGTACATATGCAATTCCGCCAGACATACCTGCTGCAAGATTGCGACCAGTTTTTCCAAGTATGACAACAGTTCCACCGGTCATATATTCACATCCGTGGTCGCCCACGCCTTCAACAACAGCGGTCGCGCCAGAATTTCGTACGCAGAATCTCTCACCAACTACTCCGCTGATGAAAATCTCACCTAACGTTGCACCATATCCAATGACGTTGCCCGCAATCACATTTTCGTGAGATGCAAACGTTGCACTCTCATCAGGGCGAACAATTAATCGTCCACCAGATAAACCTTTTCCTAAATAGTCATTGGTGTCACCAATGAGTCGAAGCGTGAGCCCACGCGGAATAAATGCACCGAGCGATTGACCAGCCGAGCCACGGAAAGTGATATCGATCGTGTTCTGCGGTAAACCTGCACCGCCAAATCTGCGAGTAATTTCAGCACCAAGCATTGTTCCGACGGTTCGATTTCGATTCGCTATTGGGCTTTCAAATTTAACAGGTGTCTTATCTTTTAGCGCTGGCGCTGATTTTTCAATCAATTCATTATCAAGCGCGTTTTCAAGGCCATGTTCTTGGTGAGTGGTATTTCTACGTGGCGCATCGGCAGGCACATCAGGGAAGGTAAGAAGTGGTGAGAGATCAAGACCACTCGCCTTCCAATGATCGACAGCTGCTTGCGTGTCGAGCAACTCCACTTGTCCAATCGCTTCTTCGATGGAACGGAAACCTAGAGTTGCGAGAATTTCTCTCACTTCTTCCGCGATATATTCGAAGAAAGTTTCGACAAACTCTGGCTTACCTGTAAAACGCGCACGTAGATCTGGATTTTGAGTAGCAACACCTACTGGGCAGGTATCAAGGTGACAGACGCGCATCATTACGCAACCTGAAACAACAAGCGGCGCAGTAGCAAAGCCGAATTCTTCTGCACCAAGTAGCGCCGCAATAACAACATCACGACCAGTTTTCATCTGGCCATCAGTTTGAACAACAATTCGATCGCGAAGGCCATTGAGAATTAATGTTTGTTGCGTCTCGGCTAAACCTAACTCCCACGGCGCACCAGCGTGTTTGAGCGATGTCAAAGGCGATGCGCCAGTTCCGCCATCGTGTCCAGAGATAAGGACAACATCCGCATGCGCTTTGCTCACACCTGCAGCGACAGTGCCCACACCAACTTCTGCAACAAGTTTTACATGCACACGGGCGTTCTTATTTGAATTCTTCAAATCATGAATAAGTTGCGCCAAATCTTCGATGGAGTAAATATCGTGATGTGGTGGCGGTGAAATTAATCCGACACCTGGAGTGGAGTGGCGAACTTTCGCAATCCACGGATAGACCTTATTTCCTGGTAACTGGCCACCTTCACCAGGCTTTGCACCTTGTGCCATTTTGATTTGAATATCGTCGGAATTAACTAAGTACTCGCTCGTTACACCAAAGCGTCCGCTTGCTACTTGTTTAATCGCAGAACGTTTCGAATCACCATTTGCCATTGGAGTAAAGCGTTCTGGATCTTCCCCGCCTTCGCCGGTATTTGATTTTCCACCCAATCGGTTCATTGCTATTGCAAGTGTTTCGTGGGCCTCTTGGGAAATCGAACCGTAAGACATTGCTCCGGTTGAGAAGCGTTTTACTATTTCAGTAACTGGCTCTACCTCATCAATGGCGATGGGCTTGCGTAGTGAATTATTAAATGTGAAGAGACCACGAAGTGTCATTAATCGTTTGCTTTGGTCATCCACGCTCTTGGTGTATCGCTTGAAGATGTCGTAACGCTTATTTCGAGTGGAATGTTGCAGAGTGAAAACAGTTTCTGGATTGAAGAGATGTGGTTCGCCATCTCTGCGCCATTGGTACTCCCCACCAATTGTCAACCGCTTACTTCCTGGAACTTCTCCGCCCGGTGGATAAGCAACATGATGTCGGCGAATAGATTCTTCGGCGATGGTCTCGAGCGTAACTCCACCTAGTCGTGAAGTAGTTCCAACAAAATATTCGTCGACAACTTCTTTGGATAAACCAATCGCTTCAAATACTTGTGCACCGGTATATGACGCAATTGTCGAAATACCCATCTTCGACATAACTTTCAGCACGCCTTTGCCAAGAGCTTTGATGAGATTGCGAACAGCTTTTTCCGGAGCAATTCCAGTAATGACACCTTGCAGAACTAAATCTTCCGCGCTCTCCATCGCAAGATATGGATTAACCGCTGCAGCGCCATAACCAACTAAAAGTGCAACATGGTGTACTTCGCGTACATCACCAGATTCGACAATAAGGCCAACTTTGGTGCGCGTCTTCTCTCGTATTAAATGATGGTGTACCGCTGATGTCAGAAGTAGCGACGGAATAGGTGCATTCTCTGCGTCACCATCGCGGTCTGAAAGAACAATCAGTCGTGCGCCTTCGTTGATTGCTTGCGACACCTCGCGGCGAATCTCTTCAATTCGATCGCGTAGTGAAGCACCGCCTCCAGCAATCGGAAATAGACCTTTTACTACATGAGCTGCAAATCCAGGATGATCTCCATCCGCGTTAACGTGGATGATTTTTGCCAATTCATCATTATCAATGACTGGGAACGGGAGTGAAATCTGACGGCAAGAAGCTGGACCGGGATCTAACAAATTATGTTCTGGTCCGATTGAACCACCGAGCGATGTCACTAATTCTTCACGAATAGCATCAAGCGGCGGATTGGTTACTTGTGCAAAGAGTTGCGAGAAATAATCAAAGAGCAACCGTGGTTTCTCTGAAAGCGCAGCAATCGGAGTATCCGTTCCCATGGAGCCGAGCGGTTCTCCGCCAGTTTTTGCCATCGGAGTAATAAGTACTCGAAGTTCTTCTTCGGTATAACCAAAAGCTCGTTGGCGACGCACGACTGATGAATGCGGATAAATAATGTGTTCGCGCGATGGTAAATCTTCAAGTTTTACTAATCCAGCATGGAGCCAATCCCCATATGGTGCAGAGTGCGCTAAACCGTCTTTAATTTCATCATCTTCGATAATTCGCCCTGCTTCGATATCAACTAAAAACATTCGACCAGGTTGTAACCGCCCTTTGCGAGCAATATTCGATTGTGGGATATCGAGAACGCCAACTTCACTCGCAAGAACTACCATTCCATCTTTCGTTACCCAATAACGCGATGGTCGTAACCCGTTGCGATCAAGCACCGCACCGATCTGATTTCCATCAGTAAAAGTTACGCAGGCAGGGCCATCCCATGGCTCCATGAGCGATGCATGGAACGCGTAGAAATTTCGACGATCTTCTGACATCGAAGTGTGGTTCTCCCACGCTTCTGGAATCATCATCAAAACCGCATGTGGCAAGGATCGACCCGCTAAATACAGCAGCTCTAACACTTCATCAAATGAAGCTGAATCGCTTCCTTGCGTATCGATAATTGGGAAGAGTCGCTTGATATCTCCTGGAATCACCGAGCTTTCAAGAAGCGTTTCGCGCGCACGCATCCAATTGCGATTACCTTTAACAGTATTAATTTCTCCGTTATGCGCGATGTAACGATATGGGTGAGCCAGTGGCCACGAAGGAAAAGTATTTGTTGAGAAGCGGGAATGAACTAAGGCCAAAGGTGAAACAACTCGTTGATCAGATAAATCCGGAAAGAACTCTTCTAGTTGTCCTGTTGTCAACATACCTTTATAGACAATCGTTCGTGATGAGAGAGATGGGAAATAGATCGATAGTTCATGCTCTACTCGTTTACGGAAACAGAATGCGATGCGCTCCAGTTCAATTCCACGTGCACCGCTCTCAGCCGAAATAAATATCTGATGAAAATTCGGCATCACAGAAAGCGCGGTCTTTCCGAGCGAAGTTGAATTAATTGGCAACTCTCGCCAACCAAGAATCTTTACTTTCTCTTCGCGAGCAATCTCGTTGAGTCGCTTCATCTCGGCGCTCTCGCTCGCCATCAGTTTCTCAGTTGTGAATGCGATACCGGTTGCGTAACTTCCTGGATCGCCTAATTCAAACGAAACAACGTCGCGATAGAACTGATCTGGAATTCGAATAAGAATTCCCGCACCGTCGCCACTATTTACTTCCGCACCCGAAGCGCCACGATGTTCGAGGTTTCGTAACGCAATGAGCCCTTGTTGAACAATCTCATGCGTTGCTTTTTTATTGAGAGTAGCAACCATTGCAACTCCGCATGCGTCATGCTCGTGGGCAGGGTTATATAAACCGTGCGCCTGCGGAAGAGCAGAAAATAACGGTGCCACCAAAAGCCTCCGAGAGGTTCTCATGCGAGATTGCGGGTGGGACACCAGTGGCCCAAAATCGAGACCCGTACTGTATCAACCCACTATCTAAACTCACAGTGGCTAAAGACTCCGTGGTTGAAGGTGGCTTGGATGATTCCGCTGAGTTGGAGAGTTTTTAAAGCCCCGATAAGTGAACGAGTTGGCCAATTCCAGCAGTAATCGCCATTCCTATTGACCCGCCAAGAAATACTCGAAGCGTGGTTTTACCAAGAGGTGCGCCAGCAGTTCGAGCGCTCACAATTCCAGAGATCAATAAACCGACCAAAGTAATCGCCACAATACTGAGAGCCTTCGCGCCAAGCGTAGGTGCGAGTGCGCCAATAAATGGCACAAATCCGCCAGCAGTAAATGAAAGCGCCGATGCAATCGCGGCTTGCACTGGTCGAGCTTTTGTATGTTCAAACTGTCCCAGTTCATCACGAAGATGTGCTTCAAGCGCATCACCTTTATGCATTTCAATGGCAACTTGCATCGCCAATTCCTTAGGCAAACCACGATTTTGGTAAATATGCGCGAGTTCCTCTAACTCACCTTCTGGGTCAATGCGAAGGTGTTCTTCTTCTAACCGACGATCGGCATCTTCAATGTCATTTTGAGAACTTACAGAAACATATTCGCCCACTGCCATGGAGAGCGCTCCTGCTGCAATTCCTGCCAACCCTGCGGTGATAATGAAATTATCTGCGCGCGCACTTGCAACGCCAATCATCAAACTTGCGGTCGAAACTAACCCATCATTTGCACCGAGAACTGCGGCGCGTAGCCAACCTGATCGATGAACGAGATGATGTTCATTACGGGCATGGACATCTGTTAGCGGCATAGCGAAATCTTAGCGGGTTCTATTCTGTAATCGACGAAATAAAAGCGATGTAGACCAGAGAAAAATCACAATCGCAATCCATACGTTGAATCGCAGACCAAGAATGTGATGTGCATCGTCAATTCGCAATGCTTCAATCCAGATTCGACCCAATGTGTAAAGGCTGACATATGCGATAAAGATGCTCCCAGGTTTAAGAGCGAGCGAACTCATGGAGAAAAGCACAATCGCTACTCCAACACACCAAAGCGACTCATAGAGAAAAGTTGGATGAAAAGTCTCAAAATTGAGAAATCCCGAAGGGCGATCTATGAGTGGAATTTTTAAGCCCCACGGAAGTTCAGTCGGGCGGCCAAACAACTCTCGATTAAACCAATTCCCCCATCGACCTATCGCTTGCGCAAGAACTATTCCTGGTGCAAGCGCATCGACAAGATGAAGAAATGAGAGTGAACTTTCCTTACCGCTTTTACGCCAACCAATATAAGCGCCGAGATATCCAAGTGATATCGCGCCCCAAATTCCCAATCCACCTTTCCACATAAAGAAAATTTCTACCAAATGGCCACTCTTTCCAAAATATAGCTCTGGTGTGGTGATGACGTGATACATGCGCCCACCGATAACTCCAGCTGGTACGGCAAACAACGCGACATCGGAGACAACTCCTGGCGCACCACCCATCGCAACAAATCTCTTATTTCCGACATAGATAGCGACCGCTACACCAATAATTATTGCAAGCGCGTAGAAGTGGATTGTGAGAGGACCGACCGAAATAACTGAACGAGTTGGCGAGGGAAGAAAGGCAACGCGCAACACGTTACTTGAGGCCAGCTGCTACCAACGCGGCAGTAAAGCCATTGAGATCCATGTATTGGGTATTTCGATCAATCTCTTTGCCGTTCACAAATACAGTAGGTGTTGAGTTCACATTCTTCTTTGCACCATCTGCGGCGATGTTATTTACCCAACCCAAGAAGCCGCCATCATTAACACACTTCTTAAATGAATCTGAAGTCAATCCGACGGTTGCGCCAAGTCCTACAAGATTGTCATTACTCCACAAACCGGAATTTTCAGTAGTGGATTGAGTTTTGTAGAGCAAGGTATGAAATTCATCAAATTTCGACTCTTCTGCAGCGCATGCCGCTGCATTTGCTGCCCGCACAGATTCTGGTCCAATGAATGAAAGCGGGTGATAGATCACTTTCGCTTTATTCTCTTTCACTAACTGTGACAAGTAGGAACCGACGACCGACTCAAAACTTCTGCACACTGGACATTGAAAATCTTCCCAAATATCAATTACCGGCATCGCGCTTGGATTAAAAACTAAACCGTATCCCTCGGCTTCGCTCGCGATAGTTGGGATTTTGCTTGAAACCTTAGTTTGATTTCCAGTGACGCTGAAAATAACACCAACTCCGACGACGAGCGCAACCATTCCGATGACGAGATTTCTCGTGAAATTATCTTTCTGACCTGACGACTTGGTTGGTTTAGCAGCCATCTCTTTGTTACTCCACTTTCAGATTGGGTTCGTTATCTCAGTAGCGTTGAACTAATCGGAAGCATACTCAATCTCTCGGATAATTGATCTATCAGCGATCGAGTGAAAATTTTCCACGCGGAAACTTCATGAGGTAGAGAGCCAACAAAACTAGCCCAGTATCTCGAAGTATCTCTTCCAAATATTTAGTCTCTCCTTTAGCAACCTGCCCGCCACCGCCAAAGCAACCGCAATCAATCGTTAATCCGCGGGCCCAGGCTTGAGCAATCGCAACAATAAAGAGGAACATCAGGAACCCACCTGATAGTGCAGCAGATTTTACCGCAACTCCGAGAATTAAAAGAAGTGCAATGCCCACTTCAATCCAAGGGAGCGCGTAACCAAGAAAATTCGCAAAAGTTACTGGAAGTACTTCATAGGCACGGACCGCCATCGCAGATTTCGCGGGATGTGTAACTTTCAAAAGTCCTGCTGCCAAGAGAACTCCGCCAAGAATTAGCCTAGAGATAAGTGTGAGCCAAGGTAGCAAACCCTTGATTGAAAAATCACTCATGGTGCGATTATGCCTCGTCTATCTCTCTTTATTCTCTTTCTCACTTAATTCTCGTTCGATTGTGTGGGATCAACGTTCTCTGAGAGCGCTTGCCATCTATTCCGCGGTTTCCGTTCAAATCTTGTACGTCGCGACGAGATTGAAAGCGCCCGAAGCAAAAATAAACTGCCTACGATGAGAAGTACTGAAGTCAGTATCTTACTCACGGAAGTTCCACGCTGTTATGGAAACATGTGAATTGACCGGTATGACAGGCCGGACCATGTTGCGTCACTCGAATCAAAATAGAGTCTGCGTCACAATCGAAACTTAATGAAACTAATTCTTGAATATTTCCAGACGTTTCACCTTTAACCCAGAGTGAACTCCGACTTCTGCTCCAGTACGTGGCACGTTTCGTCGCAATCGTTTGTTGAAAAGCAGCTCGATTCATCCACGCCAACATCAGTACCTGATTATTTACCGCATCTTGCGCTATAACAGGTATAAGAGTTCTCTCGTCTGTAAACGAGTTGAGAATTACGTCAATAGCGGATTGGTTATCAGTACTCACGCGCTTAGTCTCTCGTAATACGTCTGTTGGTGCGACATTAACGGACCACAAATCCCGCATGGCTTATTTCGCGTTTCACATCGGCGATCGTGAATTTTCCAAAATGAAATACGCTGGCAGCAAGCACTGCATCTGCGCCAGCTTTCAGCGCTGCCGGGAAATCTGAGAGCGTGCCTGCTCCACCACTTGCAATGAGAGGTAACGAAGTAACTTGACGTACAGCGCTAATCATTTCTATATCAAAGCCATCTTGTGTGCCATCAGCATCTATGGAGTTGAGCAGAATCTCTCCTACGCCTCTACGTTGGGCATCGCTAATCCAGTCCAGTGCATCAATATCTGTTCCTTGTCTGCCGCCATGTGTTGTCACTTCAAATTTGCCTTCTGCTCGTCGCGCATCTACGGAGAGAACGAGTACCTGTGAACCGAATTTCTCTGCGATGTCATTGATGAGATCTGGACGATTAAGCGCAGCCGTGTTTACTGAAACTTTATCTGCCCCAGCTCGCAATAATTGGTCAACATCATGAGTTGAACGAATTCCCCCACCAACTGTCATGGGAATAAAAAGTGTTTCGGCTGTACGTCGCAGGACATCAAGAATTGTTGCTCGCTCTTCTACAGATGCAGAGATATCGAGAAAGGTAACTTCATCCGCCCCGCTGGTTCCGTAATGTTCAGCGAGTGAAACCGGATCGCCGGCATCACTGAGATTTTGAAAATTAACACCTTTTACCGTTCGACCTTTATCAACATCGAGACATGGAATAACGCGGATCGCAAGGCTCATGAAAGAACCGCCATCGCTTCTGCAATTGTGAACGCGCCACTATAAAGAGCCTTACCGATGATTGCGCCTTCAAGTCCGTTCTCGTGTAGCGCCGCCAATTCTCGAAGATCATTGAGGTGAGAAATACCGCCACTAGCAATCACAGGTCGAGATGTATGAGAGAGAACCGAGCGTAAAAGTTCGATGTTTGGCCCAGTCAAAGTACCGTCACGTTCAATATCGGTTACGACATAACGTTCGCAACCAATACGATCAAAATGAGAAATCAGATCGAAAATATCTCCAGCTGATTCGGTCCAGCCACGCGTAGCGACCTGTCGACCGCGCACATCAACACTTATCGCAATTCGCGCTCCGAAGCGGGCTATCGCAGAAGCAACCCACTCTGGTTTTTCAATTGCTGCGGTTCCAATGTTTACTCGTGTACAACCAGTAGCTAATGCACGTTCGAGTGATTCGTCATCTCGAATACCGCCCGATAGTTCAATGTTGATACCTGCTAATTGAGTAAGTCGACCAATAACGTCACCATTATCGCCATGCCCAAAAGCGGCATCAAGATCGACGACGTGTAACCACTGCGCACCACTGTCAATAAATTTTTGAGCTGCGCTAATTGGATCACCGTAATCTGTAGTCTGCGAAAGCTCTCCCTGATACAAACGCACTGAACGACCGGCTCTGAGATCAATTGCTGGAAATAATTGAAAACTCATAGCTGGTCACTCCAATTACGTATGAGTTGTAGACCAGCATCGCCACTTTTTTCAGGATGAAATTGCGTTGCGCAAATATTTCCACTTTCAACTGCAGCAATAAAACTCTCTCCGTACTCTGTGATGGTTGCGCCAGGTAACGCTTGCGCAGAATATGGAACCGCATATGAATGGACGAAATAAAATCTCTCGCTTTCAACACCTCGGAAAAGTGTGCTTCCTTGCGGCGGAACTACGGTATTCCACCCCATATGAGGTAATCGAGGATGTTGTAACTTCGAAACAACTCCAGGCAAAATTCCGAGCCCCACATTTGAATCATTTGAAAGTGAATCATTTGAATTTAATGAACTTTTATCCGTGAAATTTTCTGTCCCGGAGTCAAAAAGAATCTGCATTCCAACACAAATTCCTAGTAACGGCTTCTTCGCTGCCAGATGTCGAGAAATAATTTGATCTCCTTGCACTGAGAGAAGTCCAGACATGCAAGCACCGAACGCGCCAACTCCTGGAACGACAAGAGCATCAGCTCGTGAAATAAGTTCAGAATCTTTCGTGACAACTACGTTGTTACCCGTGCGAGCAAACGCACGTTCGGCCGATCTGATATTTCCCGATCCGTAATCGAGAATGGCGATCAAAGGACGCCTTTTGTTGACGGAACTCCTGAAACTCTCGCATCTCGTTCAATTGCGTCACGGAGCGCACGCGCTACTGCTTTAAATTGCGCTTCTAATACGTGGTGGGCATTCCTACCTTCAAGCACTCTGATGTGAAGAGCGATGCGAGCTTCAGCGACAATTGATTCCCAGATGTGACGACCTAAAGTTGTGTCGAAAGTTCCAATAAGTTCAACGATCTCAGGTTGTCGATGAACTAAATACGGACGACCAGATAGATCAACGGCAGCGTGTACTAACACTTCATCAAGCGGAACTGTTGCATCGCCAAAACGTCGGATTCCAGATTTATCACCGAGCGCTTCTCGAAGAGCCTGGCCAAAAGCTAACGATGTGTCTTCAACAGTGTGATGAGAGTCCACGTCGACATCGCCGGTTGTCTTGATTGTGAGATTGCAACCAGAGTGTTTACCTAATTGCGACATCATGTGGTCAAAAAAAGGAACGCCAGTCTCTACTGAAATTTCGCCAGATCCATCGAGAACTAGGTCAACAAGAACTGAAGATTCCTTGGTGGTTCGTTCAACTCGAGCTTTGCGCGGTGCATTCATGGCGTGAGTTTACCCGAGAGTTATTTCGCGATGCTCTGAGTTAGCGCGGTAATAAATTGCGCATTCTCTGTAGGTGTACCGATCGTTACCCGCAAATACCCGGAAATTCCAATATCTCTAATCAGAATTCCTTGATCAACTAACTCGCGCCATATTTCCGAAGCTGGCCTCTTGAATCCGGTGAATAAAAGGAAATTAGCCTGGCTTGGCACAACAGAAAGACCTAGATTGACTAGTTGGCGCGCCACTTCATCTCGCGACTGTCGAATTGTTGAAACGTTCTTTAACAGATGTTCGGATTGTGAAAGTGCAGCTCGAGCTGCTGCCTGAGTCAATGCACTCAAGTGATACGGCAGGCGCACTAACAGCATTGCATTAATAACTGCTGGATGCGCAATGAGGTATCCAACTCTCGCACCTGCAAATGAGAATGCCTTACTCATGGTTCGCACAACGACGATTTGTGGGAATTTTTCAATGAGCGTAACTGCTGATGGAACCTCGGAAAATTCTGCATAGGCCTCATCCACAACAAGAATTCCACCGACGCTTCCGACAGCACGTGCTATGTCGGAAATTTCAGCGAGAGTTAGCGCTGTACCAGTTGGATTATTTGGCGTGGTAATAAATGTGAGAGCAGGTTTTATCTCCTTGATGTGATTTGTCGCAGACTCAATATCAAGTGTGAAGTCTGGCTTTCGTTGACCATCATGCCATGTCGAATTAGTAATTTTCGCGATCAATGGATGCATGGAGTACGAGGGTAGGAAACCGAGCGCATCGCCACCGATTGCAAGAAATAAGCTCTGCAAAATCTCGTTGCTGCCATTTGCAGCCCAGATTGAATCTTTTTCGAAATGTGTACCAGATTGTTGATTGATGTATTGAGCAAGTGCCGATCGGAGTTCCACTGCGTCGCGATCTGGATATCGATTCAAGTCAGTTAATACTTTTTCGATCTCACTCGCGATAGAAGCGGTCACTTCATTGTGAAGTGAATAAGGATTTTCATTGGTGTTGAGTCGAACTGGCAGATCAATTTGTGGCGCGCCGTAAGGACTCATGGGGGCCAGTTGTTCGCGAAGCGGCAGCCAACTTGGCCATTGCGACGGTGTCATGACTGAGCACTCCCCTTAGAAGATGAATGTGGCTTATCGTCATTATTTTCAAAACGCGCTGTTACAGCTTCTCCGTGCGCAGGAAGATCTTCAGCGTTAGCAAAAATGACAACGCTGTCGGCGATATCGGCGAGTGCGTTCTTGTCATACTCAATAAAGTGGAGTCCACGTAAAAAAGTTTGAACCGAGAGTCCGCTGGAATGGCAGGCGCAGCCACCAGGTGGGCAACACGTGATTTGATCCCGCTAAATAATCGCCGAGTGAAACCGGTGAATAGCGCCCAATAAATACTGCGCCAGCATTAACAATTTTCTTTGCCCATTGGCGAGCGTTCTCAAGATGTAACTCCAAGTGCTCTGCCGCATAGGCATTTGCGACATCAATTCCCTGCTGTATATCGCGAACTAAAACCGCACCAGATTGTGCCCCAGTAAGAGCAGTGCGAATCCGCTCTCTGTGTTTTGTCTGTGCAACTCTCTCTTCTAATTCTTTTCGAACTTTATTAATTAATTCATCCGAGTTGGTGATAAGAACTGCTGCAGCGATTGTGTCGTGCTCTGCTTGGCTAATGAGATCTGCTGCAACCTCGCCCGCATCCGCGCTTTGATCAGCAACAATCGCAATTTCGGTTGGTCCAGCTTCAGAGTCAATGGCAACAATCCCACGCAGCGCTCGCTTTGCGGCGGCCACGTAAATATTTCCAGGGCCAGTCACCATATTTACGGGAGATGAAATTATTTTCGAACCGTCATCACTCTTTACGCCATATGCGAACATGGCAATGCTTGTGCGCCACCAATAGCAAAGATTTCATCGATGCCTAATAACGCGCAGGTAGCCAGAATTGTTGGGTGTGGCCAGCCACCATTTTCTTTCTGTGGTGGTGAAGCAAGGGCGATACTTTGAACGCCAGCGATTTGCGCTGGCACAACATTCATAATTACTGAACTGGGATAAACGGCGCGACCGCCTGGTACATAGAGCCCAACACGGTCAACCGGAATCCATCGTTCTTCGACTGTTCCGCCGGTTACTACTTCAACAGTAGAAGTGGTGCGTACCTGTGCAGAGTGAACTTTTCTTACCCGTGTGATCGCTTCTGTAATCACCACTTTAAGTTCGTTGGAGAGTGATGAGAGCGCAGCTGCAATAACTTCTTGAGGGACGCGCAAACTTTCTGGTGCGATTCCATCTAACTCGCGAGAGATCTCGTGTAAATCTCGCTCGCTTCCGTTCTTTACCCGTTCAATAATGGGTTCAACAATTTCAAGTGCGCCTTTTACATCCAACGTTGCTCGGGGTAAAAGTTCTGCGTAGCCAGAGTGAACCTCTCGAAGATCGAGACGACGCAAGAGTGAGGAAGGTTCAACCACTCACAAATTCTAAACTAAACAGTCCGGTCCAAGGATTGACTTTAAATCTGCACTCAAACTCGGTGACGCTGTGACTTTAAGGCCTTCATCAAGTTTGAGGGTTGTGCTCTTCGCGCCACCAATCAACTGTAAATGAACCTCACGTGAGCCAGGATGTGAGCGAAGAATTTCTTTCATGCGATCAACAACTGGAGGCGTGCAGTGATTGGTATCAAGCTTAATAACAAGTGGCCCGGTCGGGCTCTGCTTGATATCGGGCAGCGTCAGTTCAAGCGCTGATATCTGCGCTACCTCTTCTCGTTTATCTACTCGACCTCGTACGACAACAATTCGATCTTCTACCAAGTTCATCGCAGTTTGGGCATATGTATTAGAGAAGAAACGAACATCAATCGAACCTTCCAGATCTTCAATCGTAACGATTGCCCACGATGCACCTTGTTTAGTGACTTTACGTTGAATAGTGGTGATGAGTCCGGCGATTGTCACTATTTGATCGTGCGCTACCGATTCATCTGTGATTGAACTAATTGCTCGATCGGTGGCAGCGCGAAGAACATGTTCAACTCCAAGCAGTGGATGATCTGAGACATACAGTCCAAGCATTTCGCGCTCATAAGAAAGTAGGAGCGATTTCTCCCATTCATCTTTTGGAATATCTAATGAGAGCCCTTGCTCTTCTTGAGTTTCTACAGAACCAAAGAGGTCGAACTGACCAATAGATTCTGCGCGCTTGGTCTCCATTACAGAATCGATAGCCTCGAGATACACAGCCATTAAACCTTTGCGGGTATGTCCCAGAGAATCAAATGCACCGGCTTTGATAAGCGATTCAATTGTCTTCTTATTGCACACGTGGACATCAACTTTAGAAAGAAAATCACTGAACGAGGTGTAACGCCCCTTCTCGCTGCGATTCTTTGCAATCGATGCGACAACGTTCTCTCCTACATTTCGGATGGCAGCTAAACCAAATCGAATATCGCTGTTGATTGGTGTGTAATCAGCGAATGATTCATTGACATCTGGAGGTAGGACTTTTATTCCCATGCGTCGACATTCATTGAGATATTGAGCGCTCTTATCTTTATCGTCTCGCACGCTTGTTAGAAGCGCAGCCATATATTCAGTGGGGAAATTAGCTTTGAGATACGCAGTCCAATACGAGACGAGTCCGTAACCGGCAGTGTGTGCGCGGTTGAATGCGTAATCGGAGAATGGAATGAGCGTCTCCCAGAGTTTGCTAATTGCCATCTCTGAATAGCCATTCTTCTTCATTCCCGCTTCGAAATTCACGTACTCCTTATCAAGAATCTCTTTGTTCTTCTTACCCATCGCTTTACGTAAAAGATCTGCTCGACCAAGTGAGAAGCCAGCAACTTTTTGGGCGATTGCCATTACTTGTTCTTGGTAAACAATGAGTCCATAGGTGTCACCTAAGATTTCTTGCAACGGTTCTGATAATTCTGGGTGAATTGGTTCGACTTTCTTCCGCTTATTTTTTCTATCGGCGTATTCGTTATGTGAATTCACTCCCATTGGCCCAGGACGATAGAGCGCGAGTACCGCCGAAATATCTTCGAAAGAATCTGGCGCCATCGAACGAAGGAGTGCGCGCATTGGCGCACCATCAAGTTGGAATACGCCTAACGTCTCCCCCTTGCCAACGAGCTGGAATGTTTTCTTGTCGTCTAATGGAATGGCATATAAATCAATTGATTTACCAGAATTGATTGTGATATTTCGCAGACAATCATCAATCACCGATAAGTTTCGTAAACCAAGAAAATCCATTTTTAACAATCCAGTTGCTTCGCAAGCGCCCATATCGAATTGCGTAATGATTGCGCCATCTGCATCTCGTCGATGAATTGGGATTACATCAAGAAGCGGCTCTTTGCTCAGGATCACTCCAGCAGCATGAACTCCCCACTGACGCTTTAAGCCTTCGATTCCGCGCGCAGTATCAACAATTCGTTTCGAATCCGGATCAGTCTCGTAAAGAGTGCGAAACTCACTCGCCTCATTGAATCGCTCATCTTCCATATCAAAAACGCCAGCCAGAGAAATATCTTTGCCCATGACTGACGGCGGAAGTGCTTTTGTTAACTTGTCACCTGCCGCATAGGGATAACCCAAAACTCTTGTTGAATCTTTGATGGCTTGTTTCGATTTGATCGTTCCATAAGTAATGATCTGAGCAACCCGATCTTCACCATATTTATCAGTGGCATAACGAATCATGTCCCCGCGTCGACGCTCATCGAAATCGAGATCAATATCTGGCATGGAAATACGCTCTGGATTGAGGAACCGTTCAAAAAGTAAGCCATGCTTGATGGGATCTAGACCCGTAATTCCCAAACTGTAAGAGACCAATGAACCGGCAGCAGAACCTCTGCCCGGTCCTACCCAAATATTTTGCGATCGAGCATAGGCAACAAGATCTGCAACAACTAAAAAGTAGCCAGCAAAACCCATCTTGCTCATTACATCTAATTCATATGCCAACCGTTCAACATACTTCTGATCTGGATTCTCACCGCAACGCTCTCGCAATCCAGCTTCTGCTTTCTTAATTAACCATGAGACTTCGGTTTCGCCCTCTGGAACGCTGAATTTTGGTAGCAGATTCTCGTTTTCACGCAGTGAGACTTCACAACGCTCTGCAATGAGGAGCGTGTTGTCGCATGCAGCGGGGAGCTCGGAAAAGAGCGCTCTCATCTGTGCGGCAGATTTCAAATAAAACTCGCCGTTTTCAAATTTGAATCGCTTGGGATCTGCCAACGTTGAACCAGATTGAATACACAGCAACGCTTCATGCGCAGAGGCATCATCGGCATAGGTGTAGTGAAGGTCATTTGTTGCAACGAGTGGTAGGCCAAGATCTTTACTCAATCGGAGTAAGTCTTCTCGCGAGCGACGTTCTATTTCTATTCCATGATCCATTAATTCGATATAGAAATTATTTGCGCCAAATATTTCGCGAAACTCGCCAGCAGCGCTCCGTGCTTCTTCATATGCGCCCATGCGAATTCGAGTTTGAATCTCGCCTCCTGGACAACCAGAAGTTGCAATAAGACCTTCCGAATATTTAGCGAGTAGCTCTCGATCCATTCGCGGCTTGTAGTAGAAACCTTCGAGCGAAGCTAACGATGAGAGTCGATAAAGATTTGCCAATCCAACATTGTTATATGCCAGAAGTGTCATGTGAGTAAATGCGCCACCACCTGACACATCATCTTCGCCACCCTCGGCCCATTTGACGCGCTTCTTATCGAAACGACTTTCAGGTGCGACATACGCTTCAATACCAATAATTGGTTTGACGCCTGCTTTCTTCATCTGTTTGTAAAAATCAAAAGCGCCAAAAACGTTTCCGTGATCTGTCATGGCGATCGCAGGCATCTCTTGTCGCGCTACTTCTGACGCGAGATCTTTAAGGCGAGCTGCACCATCGAGCATTGAGTACTCGGTATGTACGTGGAGATGTACGAAGTTCTCCGAAGTGCCAGATTTTCCTAATCTGCCAGATTTGTCGCCGCTCACGGTTGGCGAGGTTACTGCCTAGCTATGACTCTTATCTGAGAGCAACGCCAACGCCATTGTGAGGTCATCCGGGTAAGGCGCAGTGAACGATAAATGCTCGCCGCTAATTGGATGATCGAAACTCAACTCAAGCGCATGGAGCCATGGGCGTTTTAGCTTGATCTTCTCGGCCAGCGTTGGATCAGCTCCATATGTGAGATCGCCAACGAGCGGGTGGCGCAGTGCTGAAAAATGAACGCGAATCTGATGAGTTCGCCCAGTCTCAAGTTCAACTTTAAGTAGCGTGGCAGCCGGAAAAAATTCAAGCGCTTCGTAGTGAGTAATACTCGGTTTCCCATCAGCAACGACGGCGAAACGATAATCGTCGCGTGGATGTCTATCGATTGGCGCATCGATTGTTCCGGTTGACGGATCCATATGTCCTTGAGCGAGCGCGTGATAAATCTTAGAAACGGTGCGGAATCGAAATTGATCTTTTAGCCCGGTGTACGCGCGCTCTGTTTTTGCGACAACCATTAAACCGCTTGTACCGACATCGAGTCGATGAACAATTCCTTGTCGCTCTGGTGCGCCACTTGTAGATACGGTGTAGCCCGCGGCAAGTAATGCGCCACTTACTGTTGCACCTTTCCACCCTGGACTGGGGTGCGCTGCGACTCCAACCGGCTTATTGATAACAATGACATGTTCATCATCATGAAGAACTTGAAGATTTTCTATTGGCGTAGCAGTAAGAGTTGATGCACTTGCCGGTTCAGGAAGTAACACTTCAATCTGATCATTTGCTGCTACGCGATCTGACTTCGTTGCAACTTTGCCATTGATTGTTATGTCATCTGCTTCAATGAGTGAAGCAATAACGTTACGCGAGAGACCTAATAAACGAGCAAGCGCGCTATCAATTCGCTCACCAGAGAGTCCGTCTGGGATTGAAAGCACTTTCTGTTCGCGAATGGCCATTTGTGAAATCTCCTACGCCGTTTTTCGCGGAGTCGTCGTGGCGTCTGAATTTCGGTCAAACGGTGGTTTATCGAGAATCGCCAAAATGCAGACGATTACTGCAGCGGAGACCACTGCCGTATCTGCGATATTAAAAATCGGCCAATGCGGAAGTTCGATCCAATCAACAACTTCTCCCTGTAAACCACCTGGTGGCGAGAAGAGTCGATTCCACAGATTTCCAGAGATTCCACCTAAGAGAAGGCCGGCGGCAATCCCCCATGCACGAGATGTTAATTTTCGTGAGAAATAAATAACGAACGCACCAACGATGAGAGCAAAACTTGAGAGAAATATCGTCGCGTTAGTTGCCAGACTAAACGCCGCACCTGAATTTGTGGTGTACGTCAATGTGAGAAGTGATCCAATGACACGAATTGGTTCTTTGCCCTGCAGAGAAGTTTCAGCCCACCGCTTTGTTGCCATATCAAGAAGAAATACTGCGAACGCACACCACGTAAGAAGAGTGCGGACTTTTTTCTGATGAGCGATCAGCGACGCTCTTCCTTCTGCTTGCAGACCATGCATAACGTTGCACGTGGAAATACTTGAAGTCGAGCTTTTCCGATTGCATTCCCGCAATCTTCACAACGTCCATAAGTTTTTGTATCGATTCGTTCAAGCGCTCGTTCGGTTTGCAAAACCATGTCACGTGCGTTGTACACAAGGGACATCTCATGCTCTCGTTCGAAAGTCTTGGTCCCGGCATCGGCTTGGTCATCGCCCGCGCCAACACCTGACGCCGCGATGAGATCATCCATCTCGCTCTCAACTTCTTTCAACTCTGCTTTGAGGCGAACAAGATCTTTTGCAATCTCTGATCGAATTGCTTTCAACTCGGCGCGCTCCACGATTCATCGGCATCTTTCACGACCAACGGAGCGGGAGCTGCCTTAATTGGTTTGAGTGGTGCGCTCTTCTTCCCAGTCTTTACAGGTCGTGGTGGCGGAGTAAGTGATAACCGCTTCTCTTCGACAACTGCCGCTGCTTGTTCTTCAATCTCTGGTTTGTAAACGGAAATTGTTGTTGCTCCGCCTTTAGCGGTACTTGAGGTAAGCGCTGTCTTATTTGGCGCTTTAATAATTGGACGGACTGGCGCCTTTTTAGCCTGAGCAACTTTGGCCGGAACAATTTTCGCTGGTGCCTTCTTTACTGGGGCTTTCTTCGCAGGAGCTTTTTTAGCTGGAACTTTCTTAGCTAAGTTCTTCTTAGCAACAGGCTTCTTTGCTGCGGGCTTATTCGCCTTTTTTTGCGGCGCAGATTTTTTTGGGGCTGCCTTCTTGGCTACCTTTTTAAGAAGTTTTTTCAGTGGCACAGCCGCGAAGGCTATGCGCTCTGGCCACGAAAAGCCATTCAGGCTCACGTCTGCACGAGAGAATGCATTAGAATTGTGACCTCGCGAAGGCGTTGATGAGGCAATCACCTCTGAGCCGCTCGAAGAAAAGATTTACAGGTCTCACACGATCTTTAATCTGAGTAGAACGGGCCGAACAAAGTAAGTGGCGCATTTCTGCGCAAGGCGGGTGGTACCGCGGTTTGTAAGAACCGTCCCTCCAGTGAGTTATTCGGAGGCGGTTATGAGTAAAGAGAACACTTCACCATTTCGATCTATCGCACCTCAAATCGATCTTCCGAAAACTGAACATGAAATTTTGAGGTTTTGGCGAGAAAAGAAAATCTTTGAAGCAAGCGTTGCCGCGCGAGCTGGTGGAACGTCCTGGACTTTTTACGAAGGTCCCCCGACCGCTAATGGCAAACCTGGAACCCACCACATTGAAGCGCGCGTATTTAAAGATGTCTTTCCACGTTTTCACACGATGAAAGGCAAGCATGTCATCCGTAACGCTGGTTGGGATTGTCATGGTTTGCCCGTAGAGATTGCCGTCGAAAAAGAACTCGGCTTCTCCGGTAAAGGAGATATCGAAAAATTCGGTATCGCTGAATTCAATGACAAATGTCGTGAATCAGTACAACGCCACGTCGCAGAATTTACTGCGATGACAGAACGCATGGGTTTTTGGGTTGATTTTGATCAAGCGTATTGGACGATGTCACATGAATATATCGAGAGCGTCTGGTGGTCACTCTCTGAAATCTGGAAAAAAGGACTACTTGTTCAAGACCATCGAGTTGCTCCGTACTGTCCGCGATGCGGCACTGGACTTTCAGATCATGAACTTGCACAAGGCTATGAGACTGTAACTGATCCCTCAGTTTACGTTCGCTTCCCTGTAACTTCAGGGAAATTTGCTCAACTTAAAGCATCACTTCTTGTATGGACAACAACTCCATGGACCTTGGTTTCAAATACAGCCGTCGCAGTAAACCCGCGAGTGACGTATGTCGTTGCGAGAATCAAGAACGAAGATAGTTCTGAAGTAGTTATCGTTGCGGAGGATTTAATCGCTCGAGTTTCGCCAGAACATGAAGTTCTCGAAAAAGTATTGGGTAAAGATCTTGAGAAGACTACGTATGAGCGTCCCTTTGATTTAGTTGAAATTCCCAACTCGCATTATGTGGTCTTGGCCGACTACGTAACAGTTGACGATGGCACCGGATTAGTTCATCAATCGCCTGCATTTGGTGCGGATGATCTTCAAGTCTGTCGCGCTTATGGACTTCCTGTTGTGAATCCAGTGCTCTCTAATGGGCATTTTGAATCTGATCTAGCTTTGGTAGGCGGGCTCTTCTTTAAAGAAGCCGATAAAACTTTAGTCAAAGCGCTTAAAACATCAGGTAAATTATTTAAGCATCAACCGTATGAACACTCTTACCCACACTGCTGGCGTTGCCACACCGTTCTTATTTATTACGCGCAACCATCGTGGTACATCCGCACCACTCAAATTAAAGATGCGCTCATCCGAGAAAACACTTCGACTGATTGGCATCCCGAAACGATTAAGACTGGTCGCTACGGTGATTGGCTAACTAACAACATTGATTGGGCTGTCTCACGAAACCGTTATTGGGGTACGCCGCTGCCAATTTGGCGGTGCGAGAATAAGCATGAAATCTGCGTAGGTTCTCTTAAAGAGCTTAGTGATGTAGCAGGTAGAGATGTCACCGAGATCAATCCTCATCGCCCATTTGTTGATGATGTCACTTTCGCTTGTAAAGAATGTCAATCAACGATGGTGCGCGTGAGTGAAGTCATCGATTGTTGGTATGACTCGGGCGCAATGCCCTTTGCGCAATGGGGCTATCCTCATAAACCAGGTTCAGTCGAGAAATTTAATCAGTCTTATCCTGCGGACTTTATCTGCGAAGCGATTGATCAAACTCGCGGTTGGTTCTATACATTGATGGCAATTGGCACTTTAGTCTTTGATAAATCGTCATATAAAACCGTCCTCTGTCTTGGACATATCTTGGATAAAGATGGTCGCAAGATGAGTAAGCACCTTGGAAATGTGCTTGAACCAATTCCTTTGATGGACCAACACGGCGCGGACGCGGTTCGTTGGTACATGCTGGCGGCTGGCTCTCCCTGGAGCGCTCGACGAGTGGGACATGATGCGATCTCTGATGTCGTGCGAAAAACACTGCTGACATATTGGAATACCGTCTCATTCCTCTCTCTCTATGCACGTGCCTCAGAATTTTCACTTCCTACTTCGCCTTCGCCCATATCGCAGCGTCCAATGATGGATCGTTGGATTATCTCTGAGCTCCATCAGGTGATTGAAAGCGTTGATTCGGCTCTAGAAAATTTCGATTCTCAGAGCGCTGGAAAACATTTAGCAACTTTTATCGACGATCTTTCGAATTGGTATGTTCGTCGTTCACGTCGCCGGTTCTGGGATGGTGATCTGATGGCGCTTGAAACACTTTATGAGTGCCTTGAGAAACTCACGCTTTTGATGTCGCCACTTGTTCCATTTATTACTGAACATGTATGGCAAGAACTCATTCGACCAGTCAATAGTTCTGCAGCTGAGTCTGTTCACTTAGCAGATTTCCCTACTGTT
The DNA here is from genome assembly GCA_009927575.1 of Actinomycetota bacterium. GTDB lineage: Bacteria > Actinomycetota > Actinomycetes > Nanopelagicales > Nanopelagicaceae > UBA7398. Next base: position 14,439 of record RFMS01000171.1, on the reverse strand, counting down.
GATACGGCAGTAATCGATAGCGCACTCTCATCTCAGGTTGCTCAGACGAGGCGACTTAGTTGAATTAGGCAGAGCATCTCGTGCCGAGTCGCAAGTGAAAATCCGACAGCCACTCTCCCGTGCACTCATTGCTGCACCAGGTTGGACCGCGCTTGATCAACAATTAAAAGATCAAATCGCTGATGAACTCAACGTGCTCGTACTTGATGATCTGGCATCCGCCGGTGGTGGATTAGTAGATGTCTCGCTTAAGGCTAATTTCCGATCGCTCGGCGCTCGTTACGGTGCAGATGTGCAAGCGATTGCTCGCGCACTATCTTCTGTTAATCCTGAAGAACTTGTTCAAGAACTTCGGCGCCAGAAAGTTGTTGAAATTGCCTATACCGATTCGCAGGGCAATTCAGCGAACGCGGAACTGACCGAATCTGACTTAGTAATTACCGAAACGCCACGCGAAGGGTGGTCGGTCTCAAGTCACTCTGGAGAGAGCGTTGCACTTGATCTCACACTTACGCCTTCGTTAATTGCTGCCGGATACGTGCGAGAGGTAATTCGCGCTGTCCAAGATGAGCGAAAACGAGTCGGGCTCGAGGTAACCGATCGAATTTCACTTACCTGGAACGCTGCAGATGAAGTAGCTAATGCGATTGCTAACCATTCGGATGAGATAGCGCAAGAAGTGCTTGCGTTATCGATTGTTCGTGATCCCGCGCTTCAACTTGCAGAGAATGAACTGCAACTAACTCTGAAGGTGTCGAAAAGTTCTTAACGCAGTGCGTTGGCTAGGAATTGAACGACAAAAAAGAGAACGATGAACGAAAGATCGAGTGCGACCGCGCCTAATCGCAGCGGTGGCACAAACCGTCGGATAAACGAGAGCGGCTTATCTGTCAGCGCATAAATGATTTCTGCGATCGGAAGCATCAAACCTCGCGGACGCCAATTACGCGCAAACATGCGAACGTAATCGAGAATTAAGCGAGCAAAGAGGATAAATAAATAGAGTTCGAGAAGCGTCGCAATTAACGACCCGGCGCTACCCACAAATCAGCTCTGGTTAAAGAAACTTGCGTCCGCTGCCGCTGCCTTCATCTCAGTACTAACCATCACATTTGGTGGTGAGAGAAGGAAAACTTTTGGTGTCACACGTTCAATTGTTCCTGCATGTCCAAAGACAAGTCCGGATGCGAAATCAACAAGTCGCTTACGTTCGCTCTCTTCCATGTCGGAGAGATTCATAATGACTGGCGAACCTGTTCGGAAATGTTCTCCGATTGTTCGAGCTTCAGAGTAGAACCGAGGGTGAAGCGTGACAATTCGATCAAGCGCTGGTGCTGCGATTGGTTCAGCTTCAACTAATGGTTGTGCAACTGTAAGTCGTGGCGTAGTTGCTGGTGCGACACTTGATGTCACTCTCGGTGTCATTGCAGGACGACGTACAACTGGAGCTTCCGCAACTTCTGTCGAAGTTACAAGATCGTCTTCTGTTAAACCAAGATAGTTGGTTACTTTTCGTAGCGCTTTTACCATGGCTAAATTTTAGAAGGGCTAACTGCGCTTTCCGAGGATTGAACTACCTACCCTGACATGTGTCGCGCCATGGGAAATTGCTGATTCAAAATCATTACTCATTCCCGCTGATAGCCAGTTGCATTGTGGAAAATCCCTTATAAATCGCTGAAAAATCGTGGCCAATCTCGAAAAGGCCATATCTGGTTCTTCTTCGAGTGGCGCAACGGCCATCAAGCCTTTTAGCTCGAGATGTGACATTCCTATGATCTCTTCTGCCAATTCATGGATATGGTCTGGGGCAACGCCACCTCGATGAAGTTCGCCATCGAGACTTACTTGAATCAGCACTTTCTTGACGTCCACTCTTTCATTGATTTTTTCAGCATGGCGAAGATCATCAAGTGAGTGAATCACATCTGCCCAATTCACAAGATCTTTAATTTTGTTACTTTGGATTTGTCCTTGGAAATGCCATATTGCATCAGGCAAACGCATGGCAGCTTTCTCCGCACCTTCAAGAATTCGATTTTCGCCAAAATGTCTTTGACCAAGTCCATGTAAACGCTGAATATCTTCTACTGGGTAGGTTTTAGTAACAACGATTAAGGTGATCTCATCACTATTTCGACCTGAGCTCTTTGCTGCACTAGTGATCCGTGCTCGTACGCTCTCTAGGTTCTCAGCAATCTCTCGCTGGCGTTGATCTACCATGAAATCACTCCGGCAAATCTTCCGCATTTCTGGTCTGCTCGATAGGAGTACAGATCAGAACTTTCCCGAGTACATCGGCTTTGGTTCGTAATATGAACTCCATGGCTCTGTAATTGAGAGATTGCTCCGGAAACGAAGATTGAGTGAATGATCTTTATCGTTTGTTGCACACGCTGGAAATTCAGCGATAACGTCGCGATACATTTCCGGCGAAACTTCATAGCACGCACCACAAATAGCTGGGCCAATCGTTGCGTAAATTTCTCTATCGCCAATCTGGTGAAATGCCTTGATGGTGTTATCAATGATGTTCTTTACTAAGCCTTGGCGACCCACATGAACAGCTGCAATTGCTCGCTCGGAACGAAGTAAAATTGGAGCGCAGTCGGCAACCAGAACCACAAGAGCGATCTCTTTTTCAGTCGTGAAGAGCGCATCAGCAGTAACAAGTGGAGATTCTTTATTAACGATGCCAACGTCATTTCCGTGAACTTGGTTCATATATTTCACGTGGTGAGCAGGAAGCCGCAACCGAGTGGAAAGTGATAAGCGATTCTGCGACACAATCTCGGGGTCATCTCCCACATGGAGCGCGAGATTTCCATCGGCGCGCGAGGTAAAGAACTCGCGAACCATAGTTATTTCATGAAATCAGGGATATCGATTTCATCCTCAGAGACGAGCTCTTGAAAGGTAATTCGACGACGAGGACGTACTTCGCCGGAATCTTGTGCCACTGCAATTGGATCGTTTGCTGGTACTGGGTTTGCCTGACCAGTGATTGTTGCTGAATCAATAACTGGAACTTCAACTTTCTTAGGCGCACCACCATCGAAACCGGCAGCGATAACTGTCACTCTCACTTCATCACCTAGCGCATCATCAATCACTGTGCCGTAAATGATGTTGGCATCAGGATGTGCGCATTTGGCAACCAATTCAGCCGCTTCACTAATTTCGAAGAGACCGAGATCTGATCCACCTGCGATTGAAAGCAAGACACCATGTGCGCCATCAATAGATGCTTCTAGCAATGGACTTGAAATAGCAAGCTCGGCTGCGCGAATTGATCGTGATTCACCACGAGCCGAACCAATTCCCATAAGTGCAGAACCGGCACCAGCCATTACGCTCTTAACATCTGCGAAATCTAAATTTATTAACCCTGGCGTAGTAATCAAATCTGTAATTCCTTGCACACCTGAAAGGAGAACTTGGTCAGCTGTTTTGAAGGCTTCAATTGCACTAATTGAACGATCAGATATCGAAAGCAATCGATCATTTGGAATAACGATAAGAGTGTCAACTTCGCTTCGTAGTTTTTCAATTCCTTCTTCTGCTTGAGCCGATCGACGTTTACCTTCAAACGAAAATGGACGAGTGACAACACCAACTGTAAGTGCGCCTAAATCTTTTGCAATTTTTGCAACAACAGGTGCGCCGCCAGTTCCGGTTCCGCCACCTTCTCCGGCCGTTATAAAGACCATATCCGCGCCGCGAAGAACTTCTTCAATATCTTCAACGTGATCAAGCGCTGCTTGATTTCCTAAATCTGGTGATGCACCTGCACCTAATCCTTTTGTTAATTTCTTACCAATATCTAATTTCACATCTGCATCACTCATTAATAAATCTTGTGCATCAGTATTAATTGCAATGAACTCAACACCTTTGAGTCCAGCATCAATCATGCGATTAATTGCATTACCGCCACCGCCACCAATACCGACAACTTTGATAACTGCGAGGTAATTCTGTGGTGATGCCACGATGTAGACGCCTTTCCCCTAACTCTTCACCTCAACTTGAGGCTGAGAGTTTCCTTAAACGATGCGTAAAACTAGGCGCGCGCGAGTGGCCACGCAAATACCGACACGAAATTAAAATTTTTATTTAATGAAAGTTATTTAACGATTGGCGACAGTGGTGCAGAGAGATCTACAAGTCGCAATTTTGAATTTTCAGGAAGTGCTAAAAGGCCTTGTAAAACTTTGATTTTCAACGGTATTTCACTCACGCTTCCCCATCGAATAGTGAGCTGTTGTTCACCAATTGTCGCAACGGTTGAGAAAGAGGTGGGTGAACCAATCGACATGCTTGTGATGGTTAATCGAGAGTCAAGGGCTCCGGAAAGTTCTCCTAATAACTCTTGGGCTCGTTCTGCGTTCGCTTTATCTTGGACATTTCCCGACACTGTTGGCACCGAAATGGTGAGCTCTTCAGGAAACTCTGCAATGACGCCTTGATCTGTTAAGTATTCAAACCCATTCGTTGAGCTGATGCGAGCGATTGCATTCATCTGATCGACAAAGATATGAATTTCGCCGGAGAACCAATGTCGATTAACTCGGACATTCTCAATCCATTGATTCTTTAAAAGTGCTCTCTTAACAACTCGACCGTCGACTCGTGCTAACGGCTTTCCGATCTCGATGAGTGACTCACGCTTGATTTGGGACGAGATCAATTCTGTTGCCTGCGGTTGTAGGCCATCGATTGAAATTCCTGTCACACGAAATATCTGAGACCAACCCAAAACGTAAGCTAGAGCGCTCACCACAAATATCGAAGCGATCCAGATCAATCGCCGCCGAAGTTTTCGTGACATAACTCTGTTCGCTCTTCTATTGATGGAGTAAATCAACGATTAATGGCGCTAATGAATTTACATCGCCAGCACCAAGCGTCATGATGAGATCGCCACTTTTTGCCTTGGCTACCACCTGCTCTATTACTGAAGGCATTGATGGTTCGTATGTGACACGATCAGATTTCATCAGCCGTGAAATTGAAAGTGACGTTACCCCTGGAATTGGTTTCTCGCTCGCCGCATAAACTTCTAAGAGAAATACATGATCGGCACGAGAAAGTTCCACGGCAAATTCGGAGGCAAATTTTTCGGTACGACTAAATCGATGAGGTTGAAAAATCACAAAAATCTGCCCTGATCCAACGTAATTACGGGCCGCTTCTAACGTCACTCGAATTTCTGTGGGGTGATGACCATAATCATCGATCACCGTAATGCCATTAACTACGCCTTTGATTTCGAATCGACGGCGTGCACCCGTGAAGCTTTTAAGTCCTGCGAATAGTTGTTCGGTAGAGAAACCAAGATGCAGAGCAGTAGCCAAGGTTGCCGCAGCATTTGCCACATTGTGGCGACCAGGCACGTTGAGGTTGAGTTCTCCTAGAACTCGACCTTTCCATGTCACTCGCGAAACAGAGCCAGATTGTGTCAGTGATATTCGATCCACTTTTAAATCTGCTGTAGCGGCTTCACCGTACGTAATGATGGTGATATCACTTCGATCGATTTTTGATAGCGCTCTTTGTACGCCTGCATCATCAATACATGCAACGAGAAAACCGCCTTCTTGGATGGAGCCAATGAAATCTAAAAAGAGTTCATCCATTTCCTTTATGGAATGAAAATTATCTACGTGATCTAATTCGATATTGGTGATGATGGCGCCAAATGGTTTATACGCTAAGAATGAACCATCTGATTCATCCGCTTCTGCAATAAAAATATCGCCCGATCCGTGGTGAGCATTAGTTCCAGAATTAGTTACTGCTGCTCCAATCGCGAACGATGGATCTGCTCCGCATCGTTGCAGCGCCACCGTCATCATGGATGTGGTTGTGGTTTTGCCATGTGTACCAGCTATAGCAATCGCGCGTTTCTGCGACATAATTAATGCAAGCGCTTCGGCACGCAGAAGAATTGCCAACCCTCGTTCGCGCGCAACAACTAACTCTGGATTGCTCTCGGATATTGCACTTGACGCAACAATTACTCCTGATTGCGGCACGTTTGCTCCGTGATGACCTATTGAGATTCGAGCCCCTAACGTGCGAAGCCCATCTAGCGCGGCTGAGTCTTTGAGATCAGATCCAGAGACATCTGCGCCAAGTGCCAACAAAATTCGTGCAATGCCGCTCATACCGCCACCACCGATACCCACAAAATGAATTGTGGATCCCACAAATTCCCTATACGTCATTGTGGTCATTGCTGTGACTCCGCTTGTGCAATGGCCAGCGACATTTCAGCGATGGTTTGTGCGGTGGGCAATACAACGACATCTCGCGTAACGCCACGAAACTTCAGCGCCTTATCAAGCATTGTTGTCAATTTTGAAGTAACCAACTACTCGAGAAGATGGAATTTCGGACCATAGTCGCAGAGTCTCGCGCCATTAATTCGTCAGCATTTGCTTCTTGTTCACCATTTCCTATTGGCAATGGAATGAGAACCGCATATCGATTAACGACTGCCAATTCCGCACACGTCACTGCTCCTGAGCGACATATAAGTAAGTCAGAAGCAATATATACATCTGCGATATCGTGGAAGTAATGAGTGGCGAAATAGCCAGTTCGATTAATGGGCAACGTATTATGCAATCCAACCGCATGAGCAATTTGTGGTGACGAGCCATTACTTGCGATTAAGTATTCGGCAATAGCGTCATTAATACGTTCCGATCCGGTTGAGCCTCCGAATACTGAAACGATTGGTTTTTTCGAATCAAATCCCCATTCACGAGCTTTCCGTTCACGAATCTCCTGAATCTGTTCTGCACTTAAACGCGAAATTTCCGCAATATCTCTTCGCAGCGGCATCCCTGTGTGAATTGAGTCTGCCCATTTAGATTGGACTGATTGGAAATTTACGCAGACTTTCTTAGCAAAGAATCTACCAAGTCGATTTGCCCATCCCGGTTTGGCATTAGCTTCATGAATAACAATAGGAATTCGCAAAATCACTGCAGCTAAATATGCAGACGCTGACACATATCCGCCAAATCCAATGACAACCTGTGCGCCGCGCATTATGCGCAAGCATTTACCGATGCTTCCAGCCAACCGAAATGGCCAGAAAAGAATTGATAACGAAAGCTCGCGAGGCATCGCAACCTTTGGAATTACTCGAAGCGGAAAACCGCGCCCTGGTACTAGTGCATTTTCTAACCCCGTGATTGTTCCGAGGAACTCACACTGAATATCGGGGTTTATTTTCTTCAATTCCGTTGCGACCGCTAGCGCAGGTTCAATATGTCCTGCAGTTCCACCACCCGCCAAAATCACTCGTATCGTCATCTCTATTTACTTCTATCTCGATGTAATGGGCTCGCTTGTTCTTGAAAATTTTTAGCTGCTTTAGGTTTTCTTCGCGCAAGAATGGCTTGTCGAATTGGTTCGGTGCGGCGGGCAACTCCAAGTACAAATCCGAGCGCGATATATACCGACAATAACGACGATCCACCGTAGGAAACAAGAGGCAGAGTTACTCCAGCGACTGGTATCAAACTCAGCACCGAACCCATATTGATTGCCACCTGCATCGAAATCCAGCACCCAATTCCAGCAGTTGCATATCGCTCAAAAGTTGTCGGAGCTCCAAGTGCGATTTTAAAAATTGAAATGAGAAGTACTGCAAAAAGTAGAACGACAATGAGTGTGCCAACTAAACCCAACTCTTCACCGATAACCGAAAAGATAAAGTCAGTATGCGCTTCTGCTAGTCCACCCCATTTTTGCTTACTTGCGCCGATTCCAATTCCGAGTAAGCCACCAGATGCTAACCCCATCAAACTGTGAGCAGGTTGCCACCCGGCACCTTTGTAATACTGCTCCGCAAATGGATTAAGAAGCGCTGCAAATCGGCTTCGACGATTGCTGCTTGCTACGACTAAAGCAGATACGACAGCAAGTGCTGCACCACCAGTGATTGCCATGAATCGATATGGCAAGCCGGCGATAAAGAGAATGCCAGCGAAGATCATTATCATGATCACGGCGGTTCCGAGATCTCGCCCCTTCAAAATGAGTAATTCCATAGCGATAAAACCAGGAAGCAAATACCACAGGAATTTAAATGAGTTACTTACATGTGGCTGGCTACCTTGCGAAAAACTTAGATCTAAATTCTTATCGTATGAATTGAGTTTCGCGGCGCACCAAATGATCAGACCGAATTTTGCAAATTCGCTTGGTTGTAGCGTAAAACCTGCAAACGCAATCCAGTTTGTATTGCCGTTTACGGTTTTTCCAAGACCTGGCACAAACGGTAATACCAAGAAACCAAATGACAGAAGGAGGGCCAAGTTCGAAACCCGAGCCCATATCGCTGGCTTCAATTTCATAGCAGCGTAGGCAGCGGGTAGCGAAAGTGCAAGAAAGAAGAGCTGTTTGCCAACGATGGCAAATGAATTACCAGATTCATGAAGCGCTCGTACCGCCGATGCAGAGAGCACCATTGTGAGACCTAAACCAGTGAGCGCAGTAGCGCTACCCAAAATAAGGTAGTACGACGATTCAGGTTTCGTGAAATAACTTTTACGCATTCGACACCAATTTTCGCACTGCTTGGGCAAATGAATTTCCGCGGTCGGCGTATGACGTGAATTGATCCATAGAGGCACACGCAGGTGCAAGGAGCACTGAATCTCCGGCCGATGCTAACTGTTTCGCTTGCGTAACTACCTTTTCCATTAACGCTTCACCTTTGAGTGAACCATCTGCCCCAACTCGATAAATCGGAATATTCGGCGCATATTTCTGAAGTTCTAATTCGATTATCGGTGCATCCGTTCCAATAAGTATTGCTGCCTTGATACGACTATGTCCTCTCTGAATTAATTCTGTCATTGAAGCGCCTTTTGCAAGACCGCCAGCAATCCAAATGGTTTTCATCTGTGAATGAAGAGCAGCTAACGCAGCATGTGGATTGGTGGCTTTTGAATCATTAATCCAGGTAATCTCGTTGTGGACTAATACTTTTTCTAACCGATGATGATCTAATGTAAAGTTTTTAATTCCGCGTTGAACGACTTCTGAAGAAATTCCAATTGCCCGACAGAGCGCACCGGCCGCGAGGGCGTTAGCAACATTATGTGGAACTGCTGGTTGAATATCTGATAACTCACTCAGAACTTCTGCATCACCTTCGCCTACAAAGGCCCTATCTATGAGGAGATTTTCTACGAGCCCCACCGAACCGCGAGCAGGAGTATTTAAGGTGAAATAGACAGGGGTTCTGCCACTGAGCGCTTTTACGGAATTCATCGTCGATACATCATCGCCATTAACTATCGCAATTTTCGAGGCGGAAAGAAGTTTGAGCTTTGATTGACTGTAATTTTCAAATGAACCATGCCAATCAATATGGTCTTCTGCAATATTGAGAATTGCGCCCGCTTCATAACGTGCCATTGAACTCCACTCCAATTGAAATGAAGAGAGCTCCAACGCTAAGTAATCATAAGCAGGTTGGTGCATTACGGCTTCAATAACAGTGTCGCCCACATTTCCACACGCTGTCCCGTTAATCTGACCATGAGAAAAAATACTTTCAACCATTTGTATCGTCGTGGTTTTGCCGTTTGTGCCAGTTAAGCCAATCCATCGTTGGTGTGGCGCAACTTCATTCTTCACTTGCCATGCAAAATCAATCTCACTCAAGATAGCCACATTATGTTTTTTTAGACGCTGGACAAATGGATGATCTACTCGCCAACCAGGCGAAACAATTGCTAGATCAAAGCGCGAAGCCAGTTCTTCAGTGAGTTCTGCTACCTCACCTTGATCACTCTTCTTCTCATCGATAACGGTGACTGATAAAGAATGAGTTGCAAGAAATTCTCGGAGGGATTTTCCAGTCACACCACCACCGAGAACTACCGTACGTTGCTTACTTAACTCAGTGAGGAAGGAGCTCATAACGCTATGCGACAACCCATTGGGCGTAGAAGAGCGCAAGTCCAACTGCTACACATAGCCCTGCAATAATCCAGAATCGAATGACGATTGTTACTTCGCCCCACCGAGTAATTCGAAATGGTGTTGAAGTGGCGCCATTCTAAAGACGCGTTTTCCGCCAGATAATTTGAAATATGTCGTCTGAATGATTACAGAAAGCGTGATTATTACGAAAAGTCCGCCAAGTGGAATAAGGAGTAATTCCGTACGCAATGTCATCGCAAGACCTGCAAGCGCGCCGCCTAGCGCGAGCGACCCGGTATCGCCCATAAATATTTTCGCTGGCGAAGCATTCCACCATAAGAAGCCAAAACATGCCCCGCTAAATGCCGCAGCGAGAACCGCTAAATCGAGTGGATCACGTACCTCGTAACATTTTGGTCCCATTGATATTGCGCAACTTTGACCAAACTCCCATACACCAATCAAAATAAAGGAAAGAAAAGTCATTACAGCTGCACCAGTGGCTAAACCATCTAATCCATCGGTAAGATTGACGCCGTTACTTGTTCCCAGCACCATCACGATTGCCCAAATTACAACGACGACGCTTCCCAATACGAACGTGGTATCGCGAACAACTGAAAGGTTCAAAGAGATTGGCGTCAGTGAATTCTCGTCTGGGAAGCGAATAGCGAGCAGACCAAATGCTGCAGCGACAAGCGCTTGACCGAAAAGTTTCTGGCGAGCTTTCAAACCTAATGAACGTTTCTTGGAAACTTTTAACCAGTCATCGAGGAATCCAACTAGACCGAGTCCAATAACCATTCCAAGGACTAAGAGCGCTGAAGTGCTGAGTGAAACTCCAGTTAAAAGATGGCTAATTCCATAACCCATTGCAGAAGCAATGATTAAAACGATTCCGCCCATTGTTGGAGTTCCTCGTTTGACATGATGAGTTGTTGGACCGTCATCTCTAATTATTTGGCCATAACCACGACGAGCAAGAATTCGTATCAAGGCTGGCGTTGCAAAAAAACTCACGAGGAGTGAGATAGCGCCAGCAAAAAGAATTCCTTTCACTGTTGTGTCTCCCCCATCTCGCCAATATGTGTCGCTCGCCAATAGACCAGAGCTGATTCTGCAAGTCGTTCGAGCGCCTCGGCCCGCGAAGCCTTCACGAGAACAACATCACCGCTCTGGAAATGTTGAAACATTTCAGCCGCATCATCAGTTGACTGAAATTGATGCGTTTGAATCTCGCTGCCAACGCTACGGCAATAATCTGAATTACCGATTGAAACAAGATGATCTATTCCTAGATTTTCCGCTAATTGGCCAATTTCAGAATGGTCGCGAGAACTTTCTTCACCTAGTTCGTGCATCGTTCCTAGGAAGGCCCATGATCTGCCACCGCGTTCCTGACTGAGAAGTGCCAGCGTGCGTAAAGCAGCAGCCATACTTTCTGGATTGGCGTTATATGCATCATTAATTACAAGTAATCCATTGAGATCGTGTAACTCCATGCGCCATTTGCTCGATACCTCAGCAGTGGAGAGCGCTGCCGAAATTTGTTCGATGGGAAGTCCTAAAGCAGTTGCTGCAGCAGCAGCAGCTAATGCATTCGCAATTTGATGAGTACCGACAATTCTTAGTCCGACTGGTTCTCGACCAGCAGGAGTGACGAGATCAAAATGTGCACGACCTTCTCGAAATTCAATATCGGCTGCTCGAACATCGTCTACATGTCTTTCGCCAAATCGAAGAGTACGTCGCGCATTCGCATTTCCGGATTCTTGAGTGGCTGGTTCGGTTCCAACCATGTGTGGTGTGAATTCATCGTATGTACCAAGAACTGCAATTCCCGATGCTGGTAGATAATCAATCAATTCCTTTTTCGTGCGCGCAATATTCTCTCGTGAGCCAAACTCTCCAATATGAGCGTTGCCAACTTTTAACACCACTCCCACATTTGGTTCAGCGATTTTTGTCAGTCGAGCGATATCGCCAGGATGGCGAGCTCCCATTTCGACAATGCAAAACTTTGTTGTGCTCTGACATTCAAGCAGAGTAAGTGGCGCACCGAGATCATTGTTGTATGAACCTTTTGCAGCATGCGTCTTACCCGCTGCACCTAAAACGTGGGCTAATAAATCCTTTGTCGTCGTTTTTCCTTGCGATCCAGTTATTCCAATTACTTTAAGGTTTGGAATCTGCTGGCGAACATAATGAGCAATCTCGCCGAGTGCTTGAATGACATCTGAAACAACGATGCAAGGGCCAGCAATCTGCTTTTCTGTAAGCACACAGAGTGCACCAGCCGCCAGCGCTTGGGCTGCAAAATCTCGGCCATCTACTTTTTCGCCTTTAATCGCCACGAAAATTCCACCGGCATGTATCGCTCTCGAATCAATCGAAAAATCTGCCGAGATAACTGTCTCTGGATTGATTTCGAAAGATCGCCCCTTGGCTACTTCGGTTATTTTCGCAATAGAGAGAGGAATCATCGGCCACCAACTATTGCAGTGGCGAGTTCGTCTCGATCATTAAATGGATGAACAACGCCATTGATCTCTTGGCCACTCTCATGGCCTTTACCCAAGAGCAAGACTGTGTCGCCTGGTTGCGCCAGTGAGACCGCGTAAGAGATTGCTTCGCGGCGATCAGTAATTACTGCATGTGGTTTGGCGAATGCGAGACCAACTGTCATTTCCTGCAGAATCACTTCTGGGTTTTCACTTCGCGGATTATCACTTGTACAAATCGCTACATCTGCACCATGAAGCAGCGCTTTGCCCATTAGAGGGCGTTTCGATCGATCGCGATCGCCACCACAACCTAACACTGCAATAATTTTGCCTTCTGTAAATTCTCTAGCAGAAGTAAGAACTCGTTCGACCGCATCAGGTGTGTGGGCATAATCGACAAGCGCATGGAAGGGCTGCCCTACCTCAATTTTTTCAAGTCGTCCTTGCGCACCACGTAGATTTCTTAATTGAGTTCCAACAAAAATCGGATCAAGACCACTCTCTACAGCTATCGCAATAGCAAGAAGTGCGTTCTCAATATTGTGTTCTCCAAGCAATGGAAGCGATCCTTCAATAAGAACTCCGCCTTCACCACGGACCGAAATATCCCAACCCATTGACGTTTGCGTTGCATCAGAGAGATGCCAGGTTGCTTTGCGATCAAATCGAGAAAGTGTCACAAAAGGAATTTCGCAACGGTTTACCAATTCTTTTCCGTATTCTCCATCAACCATGATGAACGCCTTTTCTGCACGTTCAACGGTAAATAATTTTGCCTTTGCTGAAAAGTAATCGGCCATAGAGCCATGGAAATCAAGATGATCTTGGGTCAAATTTGTAAAGCCTGCTACTGAAAACCGAACACCATCGACTCTATGCTGGCTTAAAGCATGACTACTTACCTCCATTGCGACGTTTTTAATATGTCGCTCTTTCATCACCGCAAACGTATTCTGAAGTTCATCGGCTTCTGGAGTTGTCCGCTGGCCAGCTTCACTTTCACTTCCCATGCTTTCGCTACTTATGTATGTACCTAAAGTGCCTATCAAGCCCGCTTCGATAGTGGCATCTCGCCAGAGTTGATATAACAAAGTCGAAACTGTTGTCTTGCCGTTGGTGCCCGTTATTCCAGCGCTAAACATCGAACGAATTGGGTTATCAAAGAACCATGCAGCTAAATCTCCGATAAATCGTCGTGGTGATTCAATGGTCACTGTCGGTATTTCAGGCGCGAAAGAAGACTCTTTTATTAGTGCTGCGCCAGCCTGATCTGTCAGAACTGCAGCTGCACCTCGACTTTGGGCCGTGCTGTAAAACGCTGCACCGTGAACGCTCTTTCCGGGAAGAGCAACGAACAAATCTCCTGGTTCAACATGTTGTGCCCGAGAAGTTATTCCAGAGATATTAGTCTCTGACTTTTTTATCTCGGAAGAATGTGATAGTTCACTAGCGCTATTTACGTTGTTAGATTGTTTTGAGAGAAATTCTTCAATGGCAGAAAGTGATCGCACAGGCGGCTCCACCATTCGCCACATCATTGTTTTGCCTTCAACCCAGCGGTGAGATCCGCTTCGCTTAATGGATAGCGAGTCGCTAAAGTATTAGTTGGCGGAATATGTTTTGCTTGAAGCACATAACTCATAACTTTTTTAAATACTGGTCCACCTAGGTAACCACCCCAGTGAATTCCTTGCGGTGCTTGGATAGCAACGCTGACAACATATGCAGGTTTATCTGCTGGCGCCATGCCAATAAATGATGCTGTGTATCCGCTGTAGCAACCACATGCGTCGTTAAATCTCTCAGCAGTTCCAGTTTTTCCAGCAATTCGATAGCCCTTGATTGCCGCTGAAGGCGCTGTTCCTTGATCTGAAACCACGCTCTCTAGCATCAAACGAAGAGTTTGCGCCGTCTCTTTGCTGATTACTCGTACTCCAGATGCGGCTGACATTGGCGTAAAACTTCCGGTTCCACTACTTGT
>RFMS01000060.1 GCA_009927575.1 Actinomycetota bacterium | reverse complement strand
GCCTGCAACCACTGTTGGCGGTACGCGGACACCGTCGTTGGCAATCGTCGCAAACACAGCAGTTGCTTGCATGGCTGTCAATGAATATCCCTGTCCAAAAGAGACAGTGGGCATCGTTGTTCCAGACCACTTATTTCGAGCAGGTAAAAGCCCTGCAGATTCGCCAGGAAGATTTGAACCAGTCTGTGAACCAATTCCAAATTTTGTCAGATACGAATACAACGTATCTGCTCCTAATAGCTGCCCTACTTGGATTGCGCCAGTATTGCTTGACACTGCAAGTGCGCCAGTCAAAGTAAGTCGCTGCGTTGCGTGTTTTTCATGGTCATGAAATGTATGGTCAGAAACTTTCATCGCGTATGGAATTGTTAAAACAGAAGTAGGTGTAACTTTCTTCTCTTCTAACGCAGCCGCCATCGTTATAACTTTTCCGGTAGAACCAGGTTCATAGACATCTTGTACCGACGGATTCTTAAACAGCGCGACATTTGTATGAGAGGTATTGTTTGGATCGTATGTTGGGTACGTAGCCTGCGCCAAGATATATCCAGTTTTAGGATCCATCACAATTACAGTTCCTGATTGAGCATGTGACTTCTTCACAACTTCCGAAATTGCCTGCATCGCAACATACTGAACATCGCTATCGATTGTGAGACGGACATTTGTGCCCTGTTTTTCTTCTACGGTCATCCGCTGTGAGCCAGGAATGATTGCTCCGCCACCATTTTCGTAGAGGTATTCGCCATTGACGCCAGCTAATAGTGAATTTTTTCCTGACTCAATTCCCGCCGCTCCTGCTCCCGCTTGATTAATAAAACCGATAAGTGATGCCGTCAATGGCCCTGTTGGATATTCGCGGGTATAAAGACGTTCTGCGAAGAAACCTGCGAGTGGTTGATAAATCGATCGCGATTTAGCTTTCTCGGATTCGTTATAACTCTTCACTTGTTCTTGAAGCGCGCTCCATACGGAAGGTGAAACGCTTTGTGCAATCACGACGTAACGTCGCGTTCCAGTTAATTGTTGCCGAAGAACAGATTGGTCCATCTTCAAAATCGGCGCAGAAAGTGATGCAAGTTTTGCTGGATCTGCAATGATGGATTGATCGACAATAATTTTGTAGGAGATCACGCTTCGGGCTAGTTCTACGCCATTGACATCAGTAATTGTGCCTCGTGGCGCTGGAATAATCGTTCGCTTGGTTAATTCATTGGTAACTTTCTTAGCAATGCCAGCTGCTCGCACTGCTTGGATATCAACCAATCGAATTGTGAAGACCATTAACATCACCAAAGTGATCGCTAGGAGATGCTTAATTCGCGTCTTCACAATGGCATTTCTTGTCATGGCTTGACCGCCGTTGCTGGAGAATTTTTCACACGTGAACCATTTGTGGATGCGTTTAAATCAAGGAATTGCGGATTCTCTGATGGTTTCATACCCAATGACTCAGCTGCCTCCGCAAGCGCTGCTGGATTAGAAATCTGCTCGAGCGCTTTAATTGTTGCTTCTCGATCTTCATTGAGTTGCAACGATTCAATCTTAAGTTTCTGGATGGTGATTGCATCTTGTGTGAGCAAGGTATTAATTGAGAGAAGACCAGCAAAAGTAATCGCTGAAATAAGCCCAATAATGACGGCGAATACTCGAGTATTTTTAACGCGTTCTTCCAGATCGAAGTTTGGAACGAGAGTAAGAAGTGGTTTGCGACGCGGGGTCGTTGGTGTAAATGACGTAGCAGCAGATGAACGGAGAGATTGCGTACGAGCTAATTCACGAATCGCCATTATGCAGCGCTCCGTTCAATTGCCCGCAATCGAACCGATTGCGCTCTCGGATTTTCAGCAATCTCTGATTCGCTCGCAGTTTCACTTCCACGAAACACGAGAGTGAATCGAGGCGCATACTCTTTAAGTTCAACAGGTAGACCTTTAGGTGATTTGGATTCTGTTCGATCTTGGAAAATCTTCTTCACAATTTTGTCTTCGAGAGATTGGTACGACATCACAACCATTCGTCCACCAACAACAAGCGCATCGAGTCCAGCCGGTATTGCTCGCTCAAGAACTTTCAATTCATTATTGACTTCAATGCGAAGTGCTTGAAAAGTTCGCTTTGCTGGATTGCCACCGAATCGACGTGCTGGAGCTGGGATGCTCGCTTTCACTAGCTCAGCAAGATCAGTCGTAGTTTTCAAACGATTTTCACTTCGAGCTTTAACAATGTTTGCTGCGATGGCGTTAGCAAATCGCTCTTCGCCATATGTACGAATGATTCGAGCTAAATCGCTATGCGAGTAGGTGTTAAGCACGAGATCGGCAGTCAGTGACGAACTTTGATCCATGCGCATATCAAGCGGTGCTTGCTGCGAATAAGAGAAACCACGATCTGCAAAGTCCAACTGCATCGATGAAACACCTAGATCGAAGAGGATGCCGTCAACGTGCGAAAAACCCAATGAATTCAATACTTCTGGAATCTGGTCATAAACAGCATGAACGATGGTGAACCGTCCGGAAAACTCTTTTAGCCTTGCCTCAGTCTTTTCTATTGCCGACTTATCACGGTCAATTCCAATAACTTTCAGCTGCGGAAATCGAGAGAGTAATTCGTGAGTATGACCACCAAGTCCTAAAGTGGCATCAATAACAACTGGTTGATTTTTCTTCGCAAGAGATTTTTCAATTGAAGGAGTAAGGAGCGCAATGCAGCGTTCTAACAACACTGGTTGATGTAGTTGCATTTTCTTCCCCTTTCTTAACTCTTCTTGCCGTTTTTTCTTTACTTTGTATTCCTGATGTTTTCGTTCCATTGCTTTTACTTTTATTTTTTCTCTATCTGCTCTGGTCACTGCCGGCCGACGGATCTGGGGGTTCAACAGCACCGGGGAAGGGGCGCTGTTGTCGAAAGGTCGACAGTGGCCACAGCAGATAGCTTTTAAAAGAGTCCTGGGAATACCTCCTCTGATACATCCGCAAAATTCTTTTCGCGATCTGCAAGGTATGTACGCCACGATTGTGAATCCCAAATTTCGACGCGAGTATTTGCGCCAATAACTACGCACTCTTTCTCTAATCCGGCGTAGTCGCGTAGCCCAGACGGAATCGTTACGCGACCTTGCTTATCCGGTATTTCATCGTGCGCTCCTGCAAACATCACGCGCATGTAGTCACGTGCACCTTTTGCGGTGAGTGGTGTTTGACGAAGTTGTTCAGTAATAGTTTGAAATTCAGTTGCTGGAAATACATACAAACAACGTTCTTGGCCTTTGGTGATTACTAAACCGCTTGCTAATTCATCGCGAAATTTCGCGGGAAGGATTAATCGGCCTTTTTCATCGAGGCGAGGTTCGTGGGTGCCGAGAAACACGATAAACCTCCCCCAAAACTTGCCAAGCTCCGCAGGACCCCCGTCCTGCTTAATTCACCACTTTACTCC
>RFMS01000013.1 GCA_009927575.1 Actinomycetota bacterium | reverse complement strand
GTCGTCGCAAGAAGGCCGAGCCAATCGCCAAAGGAAGAGAAGGCCATTGCACGCCAAAGGCGGCGAAATGAAGGAATAGAAAGAACGCTATTTCGAGTGCGGGTGGTGGGTGGCGTGGGGTTTGGAAGTGCCGCTGCCATCATGGTGAAAGCCTAGCCCTTAGGAATTGACTGGAACTTTGGGAAGTCCAGTAGCTGATTTCTTAGCCTTGCGTTTTGCGCCTGAGCCTTTAACGGTTTTTTCAGTAAGAGTGGGGGCAGACTTCTTCGCTCGTTTCGATTTCTTTGGTGCTGCTCCACCATTCTCAATTTCCCACGCTCGACGACCTGCAAGGAGTTCGAGTCCTCGTTCGAGCGTCATTGCTTCAACAGTATCGCCACGTCGGAGGGTTGCGTTTGTTTCGCCATCAGTGACATACATTCCAAAGCGACCGTCTTTGAGAATAAGTGGGCGGCTTGTTGCGGGATCAACTCCGAGTTCTTTAAGTGGAGGTTTTGCAACACCTCTGCGTCTTACTTTTGGTTGTTTGTAAATTTCAATTGCTTCATCGAGAGTAATATCAAAGATTTGGTTATCACTTGTGAGTGTTCGGAGTCAGTTCCATGTTTGAGATAAGCGCCATAACGACCATTTTGAGCAGTGATATCTACGCCTTCATATTGACCTACGACTCGAGGAAGTGAGAGAAGCTTCAATGCATCATCTAGAGTGATGGTGTCGAGTGACATTGCTGAAAGTAGTGAAGCGGTTTTCGGTTTTGGCGCATCTTTCTTCTTGCGTTTTTTCTTCGCGCCTTCTTCAACGACTTCTTCGGGAAATACTTCTGTGACATAAGGGCCGAAACGTCCTGATTTTGCAATAATTTGTAAACCTGTTTGTGGATCAACTCCAAGTTCGCGTTCACCAGATGGTGCAGCGAGAAGTTCAATAGCTTTCTGAAGAGTGAGCTCGTCTGGAGCCATTCCTTCCGGAATGTTTGCAAACTTTCTTTCATCGCCTTGACCTTCTTGCAAATAAGCGCCGAATCGACCTACTCGAATTTCAATATTTTCGCCCATTTTCATGGTGTTGATTTGTTGTGCGTCGATCGCTCCTAAATCAGCTGCAAGTTCTTGTAGGCCAGGAATTCCGTCATGGCCATAGAAGAAACGAGTAAGCCAATTAACCCGCTCTTCTTCGCCGTTAGCGATTCGATCGAGATCTTCTTCCATGGACGCAGTGAATTCGTAGTCAACGAGCTTGGAAAAGTGCTGTTCAAGAAGGCCAGTAACTGAGAATGCGAGGAATGTGGGAACTAAAGCTCGGCCACGTTTTACTACATATCCACGGTCTTGAATTGTTTGAATAATTGAAGCGAATGTTGAGGGGCGACCAATCCCAAGCTCTTCAAGTTTCTTCACAAGCGTCGGTTCGGTGTAACGGGCAGGTGGTTTCGTTTCATGGGATTCGCAGGTGTACTCAGTAACCGTGATTTCTTGACCGATGGTCATTGCTGGTAAACGTTTATCGGTTTCTTCTTCGTTCTTCTCA
>RFMS01000139.1 GCA_009927575.1 Actinomycetota bacterium | reverse complement strand
AAGCTCTTTGAGTTCAGAAACTTTCTGCTTTTTATCTGGGTTGATGACATAAAGTGGCGCAAAATCATTTTCGATATCAACGCCTTCACGCGACCAAGGAAATTTCTTTACTTCTTTAGGAATATCAGCGGCGCGTTGAGGGAGATCTCGGATGTGACCGATGGAAGCCTCGACGACATATTCGTCGCCGAGGTAACCACCAATTTTGCGCGCTTTGGCAGGAGACTCAACAATCACCAGCTTCTTCAGATGTGAAGCCACACTGATCTCCTAGTGATGTTGAGTTGTTAGTTACGCGATGCTTGTTGATTGACGACGAGAACGAACAAGTGCGCCAATGATTACAACAACTGCAAGAAGTGCAATCACATGGCTGATTGTTTCGTTAGCATCGAGCGTAAATCCAACGATTGCTGGTGTAATTAACAGACCAACAAGGTTCATAACCTTGATGAGTGGGTTAATTGCTGGGCCAGCGGTATCTTTGAATGGATCGCCAACAGTGTCACCGATAACGGTCGCAGCGTGAGCATCAGAGCCTTTTCCGCCGTGGTGACCGTCTTCCACCATCTTCTTCGCGTTATCCCATGCGCCACCTGAGTTAGCGAGGAATACCGCCATGAGAGTTCCAGCACCGATTGCGCCAGCAAGATATGAACCGAGTGCGCCGACGCCAAGACCAAAGCCAACAGCGATAGGTGCCATCACGGCAAGAAGTCCTGGTGTTGCAAGTTCACGGAGTGAATCGCGAGTGCAGATATCAACAACTGCTGCGTATTCAGGTTTCTCTGTTCCCTTCATGATGCCAGGGTGCTTCTTAAATTGATTTCGAACTTCAACAACAACAGCGCCCGCTGCGCGTGATACTGCGTTGATTGCAAGTCCAGAGAAAAGGAATACAACTGAAACACCGATAATCAAACCAACGAGGTTACGTGGATCTGCAATATCGAGTACGCCTTGAAGTTGGAGAACTTGATCAGCAACTGCTTTGCCTTTATCAAGGACTGAGTTCTTGATTGCATCAGTAAATGCACCAAAGAGCGCGGTTGCAGCAAGAACTGCAGTAGCAATTGCAATTCCTTTAGTGATTGCTTTTGTGGTGTTACCAACTGCATCAAGTGAGGTAAGAATCTTTGCGCCTTCACCCTTTACATCGCCTGACATTTCAGCGATGCCTTGTGCGTTGTCGGAGATTGGTCCGAAGGTATCCATCGCAACGATGACACCGACAGTGGTGAGAAGACCGCAACCTGCGAGGGCAACTGCAAAGAGTGAGAGAACGATTGTTCCGCCACCCAAGAGGAATGCACCGAATACTGCAGCAGCGATAAGAAGTGCAGAGTAGACCGCAGATTCAAAACCAACTGAGATACCAGCGAGGATGACAGTTGCTGCACCAGTGTTTGACGATGCAGAGACATCGTTTACTGGTCGCTTACCCACTTCAGTAAAGAAGCCAGTGAGGATCTGGATTGCTGCAGCAAGAACAATTCCGATAAGTACTGCGCCAAGTGCGAGAACTCGTGGATTTCCGCTGTGCTTCTGGATCTCTTCGCCCACACCTTCAAGCAAGCCAAATGAGTTAGGTAGATAGGTAAAGGTTGCAAGTGCAACGAGAACTGCTGAGATAACTGCAGATAAGAAGAATGAACGATTAATCGCGTTCATTGCGCTCTTATCGGTAGCACGAGTGCGAGTAAGGAAGATGCCGACGATTGCGGTCAAGATTCCGATTGCAGGAACGATGAGTGGATAGATAAGACCTGCGTTACCAAATCCTGCTTTTCCAAGAATCAGAGCAGCGACGAGCGTTACTGCATACGATTCAAAGAGGTCAGCTGCCATACCAGCGCAGTCACCGACGTTGTCACCAACGTTGTCTGCGATTGTTGCAGCGTTACGCGGATCATCTTCTGGAATTCCTTGTTCAACTTTTCCTACAAGGTCTGCTCCAACGTCCGCAGCCTTAGTGAAGATACCGCCACCCACACGCATAAACATCGCGAGCATCGCGGCACCAAATCCGAAACCTTCAAGAATTGATGGTGCAGTCTCGTGGTAGATCGCAACAACAAGTGCTGCGCCAAGAAGTCCAAGACCTACAGTCAACATACCAACGACGCCACCTGTACGGAACGCGATCTGTACTGCGTCTTTTGAGGAGTTGTTCGTGCAGCTTCGGCAACACGAACGTTTGCGCGAACTGCTAACCACATACCGTTGTATCCGACGAAGGCAGAGAATGCTGCGCCGACTAAGAAGAAGATGGAGCGTCCAACTTTTACTTCAGTTGAACCAGGAAGTGCGAAGAGAAGTACAAAGACAATTCCCACAAACCAAGAGAGAGTCTTGAACTGTCGCGCAAGATAGGCGGCTGCGCCTTCTTGGACTGCGGCTGCAATCTCCTTCATCTTCTCGGTGCCTTCACTTGCGCGGAGTACTTGTGCGCGAAGTGCGTAGGCGATGGCGAGAGCGACGAGCGCTACTCCTAGAACTACATAGACGATGTTGAGGTTATTACCCGTAACCTGCACGTTCATATCTCCTCCGTTGGAGAGTCGGGTCGGTACCCAGGGCGGGCCGAACACAATGGGGGCGAGTTTAGGCTATTACGCTCCCCCTCATGAACATTCTCGATCCGCACTACATCGTTGAGACCTTGGGAATGGTCGGAATTCTCACAGTCTTATTCGTAGAAACAGGACTTTTGATAGGGCTAGTTCTTCCTGGCGACACGATGCTTTTCTCGCCGGAGTAGCCGCTTCAGCGACCGCGCTAGAGACTGTCGGGATTCAACTTCCCATCACTATCTTGTTACTTGCTGCACCACTCTTTGCAATTACTGGATCACAACTTGGCCATCAATTAGGTGCGACGTATGGAAGAAAATTATTTAGTCGACCAGATTCGAGAATATTTAATCAAGAGAAAGTTCATCGCACTGAAAAATGGCTCAAGAAGTATGGCGTTGGGAAAGCGCTCATACTCGCTCGATTCATTCCGGTAGTTCGAACTTTAATTAATCCGCTCTGCGGAATAGTTGGAGTACCAGCGAAGAGATTCTTTATTTGGAATTTCATCGGTGGGTTGCTCTGGACCGATGGAATTATTTTGGCTGGTTTTGTTCTTGGTGAGAAATTGAGCGGTTCAGTAGATAAATATCTACTACCAATAATTGGACTTGTCTTTGTGTTAAGCATCATTCCACTTGCGCTAGAAATAATTCGCGAGTGGAGATCGCGGAAGTATCTAAGTTAAAGACCTAAGTCTTGCAATGAGTAAGCAGCTCGATACTCAAGGCCGGCCTCGGTTACTTTTCCTTTAGCGCCTCGCTCAACGATAACTGCAACTCCGACAACAATTGCTCCTGCTTCACGAAGTGCTTCTACTGCAGTAAGAACTGAGCCACCTGTTGTCGAGGTGTCTTCAACGGCAACTACTCGTTTACCTTGCACATCTGGGCCTTCGATTCGCCGTTGTAATCCATGGGCTTTTTCGGCTTTCCGTACAACAAAGGAATCGATCTTTTTTCCTTTTTGGGCGGCGATATGCATCATTGCTGTTGCAACTGGGTCTGCACCAAGAGTGAGTCCACCTACTGCATCAAATTCCCAATCTTTAACAAGATCAAGCATGACATCTCCGACTAGAGGGCAGCAGTTGAATCAAGTGTGACGCGACGAAGATCAACGTAATAATCGGCTTCCTTTCCGGAAGAGAGAATTACTTTGCCGTGTACTACGGCTTTTTTGAGAATTTCTTCTTTTAGCGCATCACGAGAAGTCATGGCGCGACCTTATCTGATTCTTTAAATTAGACGCGAGCTTTTTCGGAGAGTTCGATTCGAGGATTTTCGTTCTTCGTCGCTTTTGCGAAATCTTCTAGCGCTTTCTTTGCTGCGCCATCAACTCGTTGTGGCACTTGAACATCGATCGTAATGAGAAGGTCGCCTGCGTTAGCGCCTTTCTTTACACCTCGGCCTTTAACACGAAGTGTTCGTCCATTAGGAGTTCCTGGTGCGATTCGAACTTTTACTTCATCGCCTTGAAGAGTGGGGATTGCAATATCTGCACCTAACGCTGCTTCGGTAAAAGTTACCGGCAAATTCATCAGAATGTTTTCGCCTTTGCGAGAAAAAATCGGATGTGGAATGACATTAACGACGACGTAAAGGTCGCCAGGTCCTGCTTCTCCAGGGCCGCCTCGACCTTTGATACGAACTTTTCCACCATCACTAATTCCTGCCGGAATTCTCGTAGTAATCGTTGATGGCGAAGAACCTTGATTGGCTACACGAAGATCAACTTCTTTTCCGAAAATACTGTCGCGAAATGAAATAGAAATCTCGGTTTGAATATCTTGGCCTTTGCGAGGGCCGCGACGTCCGCCAAATAGAGAGGAAAGATATCTCCGCCGCCTTGAAAGAGGTCGCTGAAGTCTCCAGAAAAACCTTGACCACCTTGGGGGCCGCGTTGATATGCGCCAGATTCAAAGAGTTCGCGCGCTTGATCGTATTCAGCTCGCTTCTTCTCATCACCGAGAATGTCATACGCTTCTGAAACTTCCTTAAATCGATCTTCGAGTTTCTTATCGCCTTTTGTTTTATCGGGATGTAGCTCGCGCGCGAGTGAGCGATATTTCTTCTTTATCGTGTTGGCATCAGCTTTCTTATCAACGCCGAGGACTTTGTAGTAGTCCTTTTCATAAAGATCTTTAGCGGCCATGGCTAGTCCGTTACTGAGGATCGGTTACTGCAACGCGTGCTGGTCGCAGAATGCGATCCTTGTGTTTATAGCCTGGCTGAAGAATTTTAGTGACAGTTGTTTCGCTGACATCAGAAGAAGTTTCGTGGAGGAGGGCGTCGTGAATGTTTGGATCAAATGGTGATGGTGCTTCGCCAAATTTTGTTAAACCTAATTTTGCAGTGATTGATTGAACTTGATCAGCGATCGCTTTAAAGCCCCAGTTAGTTCGCCATGCTCGTTTGCTCGATCGAGGTCATCAAGTACCGGGAGAAATTCGCTAAGGACAGTTGCGATTGAAATGTCGTGCGCAAGTGCGCGATCGCGATCTACTCGCTTTCGATAATTGGCGTACTCAGCCTGAAGACGTTGTAGATCAGCAGTAAGGACTGCGCTGAGGTCTTCTACGACCTCAGCGGCAGCCGCTTCACTTTCAGCTACGTTCTGCAGTTCTTCAGTGAGTTCTTCCTGCAGTTCTGTGCTCTCGTTACTTTGACTCATCAACAATCTCTGCATCTTCAACGCCATCTTCTGGCTTTGGTTGCTCAGAACCAGCACCAGCAGCTGCGTTTGCGGCATAGAGAGCAGCGCCTAGTTGCTGGCTAATTTCAGCAACTTTCTCGGTTGCGCTCTTGATTGCAGAAGAATCTGTTCCTTCGAGTGCTTTCTTAAGATCTGCGAGTGCGGTTTCGCATTCGCTCTTCTTTGTTGCAGATTCACCTTCGTTAAGTTTCTCTGCATTCTCTTTCAAGAATTTTTCAGTCTGGTAAACAAGTGAATCACCAGTGTTTCGAATTTCTGCTTCTTCACGACGCTTCTTATCTTCTTCAGCGTGTGATTCGGCATCCTTCATCATGCGCTCAATATCTTCTTTTGGAAGAGCAGAGCCACCAGTAATAGTCATGCGTTGTTCTTTACCGGTTCCAAGATCTTTAGCGGAGACGTGAACAATTCCGTTCGCATCAATATCAAATGTCACTTCGATTTGTGGAACTCCACGCGGAGCAGGTGGAAGGCCAGTAAGTTCAAACATGCCAAGCTTCTTGTTGTAAGCAGCCATTTCGCGCTCACCTTGGAATACTTGAATT
>RFMS01000090.1 GCA_009927575.1 Actinomycetota bacterium | reverse complement strand
CTTCTCTACGGCACGTTAGCCGCGATGGTTCATATTCACACACCTCTTTCTATATTTCATTGTCAACGTCATTAATGGTGCATCGTGGTCGATGTATCACATCTCAATTAATGCCCAGGGATTGCACCGACAAAAACATAGTGAACGACAGATTCTTCCGATGATGCATGGATTGTGGACCGCTGGTGCAATTACCGCAACAATTCTTGCTTTCCTCGTTGCAGATCACATTGGAGTAGCAGTCCACATCGATTCAATCTGCGCATTCAATTTTGTCGTCACGTTGGCAATTATTTACTCGATGCGCGACAGCTTTCTTGTGGGAAATGAAAGTACATCTGATGAAGGTGCAGTCACAATCAAGCAGATGTTCTCGCAATTTCGTATTAACTGGGTAGTGAGCATTGGTTTTCTCTGTTCACTGATGCTCGAAATCTCGCTAGGTGACTGGTCAACGATCTATACAAGAGAGCATCTCAACGTCTCGAAATCCATTGCAGTTATTCCATACTTTTTCTTTATGTCAGCGATGGTATTTGGTCGTTTAAATTACAACCGCTTCCGTGCGCGATGGACAGAACAAACTCTTCTTCGATATTTCCCATTGCTCGGCGGAATCGGATTTATTATCCCGTTTATTGTCACTCAATTTATTGCTGAACATAAAACTCTGGCATTGACTGTCATGATCATTGGTTTTATATGTGGCGGCGTAGGTTCATCATTTATCGCTCCGCTCTATTTTGTGATTGTCGGCAGAAATACCGAAAAACCTGGCGGAGTTGCAGTTGCAGAGCTTGGCGCAGTTCACCAAATACTGGCATTCATGACTCGAATCGCTATTGCGTGGGTTGCCCAACTTTCATCGCTCTCGGCAGCGCTCTTTATACCTGCGACGCTTCTTATTATTGCTTCCTTCTTCTACCGAAACGGAAGCCCGACTAAATCAGCCTGATCCTTCAGTATTTCCTGGATCAGCAGCGGCAATGTCATCGAGACGATATGTCGAAATCGCTTCGCTTAACTTCTTAGTTTTCAAATGTCCACCGTTAACTAATTGAGTTAATACACCAACAACGATTGATTCTGCATCAACTTTGAAGTGACGGCGTAGTGCGCCTCGAGTATCAGACATTCCAAAACCATCTGTACCAAGTGACATAAAGCTTGCGGTACCCATGGAGCAATCTGATCTTGGACTGCGCGCATGTAATCGCTCACGGCAAGAACCGGGCCATTGACACGGGAGAGCACATCAGAGATATACGCACTCTTCTTATTTGTTGGATGCATCAAATTATGGCGATCAACTTCTAAACCATCACGACGAAGTTCATTCCACGATGTCACAGACCAGACATTCGCACTAACGCCCCAATCATCCTTCAGGAGTTTCTGGCTTTAAGCGCTGCATTCATCGTGATACCGGATGCCAAGATATTTGCTTGTCGCTTCTTACGGCCACGAGATTCTGAGTAGAGGTAGATACCTTTTAATAGTCCTTTAACATCAAGGTTTGCAGGTTCTGCCGGTTGAACGTAGGGCTCGTTATAGACAGTCAGGTAATAGAAAACGTTCTCACTATTTTCACCGTACATTCGTCGCAAACCATCGCGAACGATATGACCGAGTTCAAATGCATATGCAGGGTCATACGAAACTACCGCAGGATTTGTTGAAGCGAGTAAGTGCGAATGACCATCTTCATGTTGGAGCCCTTCACCATTAAGCGTTGTGCGTCCAGCAGTAGCACCCATAACAAAACCGCGCGCCATCTGATCAGTAGCCGCCCAAAACGCATCACCGGTTCGTTGGAATCCGAACATTGAATAGAAAATGTAGATTGGAATCATCGGTTCGTCGTGAGTCGAATAGGACGTACCAACTGCGGTAAATGATGCAGTAGATCCAGCTTCATTAATACCTTCATGCAAAATCACACCGCTTGTTGATTCCTTATACGAGAGCATCAATTCGCGATCGACTGAAATGTATTTCTGGCCATGTGGTGAATAGATCTTCATAGTTGGGAAGAGTGAATCCATACCGAAAGTTCGCGCCTCATCCGGAATGATCGGCACAATTCGTGAACCAAGTGATTCATCTTTGACTAAATCTTTTAGCAATCGAACAAATGCCATCGTTGTGGCAACTTCTTGATGACCAGAGCCACGTGCAGTAACTTCAAATGTCGATGCTGGTGGTTGTGGCAGAGGACGCGAAACTTTTCGTCTCCGTGGAACCGATCCACCGAGTTCGCGTCGGCGATCCATTAGGTATTGATATTCCGGCGAATCTTTACCTGGGTGGTAATACGGCGGTGTGTACTTATCTAATTTCTCATCTGGAATTGGAATCTCTAAACGATCACGGAAGGCAATGATGTCTTCAAGCGTCATCTTCTTCATTTGGTGCGTTGCGTTGCGACCTTCGAAGTGTGATCCCAGCGTCCAACCCTTAATGGTTTTTGCAAGAATGACAGTCGGCTTTCCATTATGAGTTGTTGCTGCTTTATATGCCGCATAAAGCTTTCGATAATCATGGCCACCGCGCTTGAGCGACCAAATCTGATCATCGCTCCAATTGCAACAAGTGATGCGGTTCGTGGATCGCGACCAAAGAAGTTCTCTCGAACGAATTTTCCATCTTCTGATTTATATGTTTGGAAATCTCCGTCTGGAGTTTTATTCATCAATTCAATAAGCGCGCCATCTCGATCTGCAGCAAGAAGTGAATCCCACTCACGACCCCAGACCACTTTGATGACATTCCAACCAGCGCCATTAAAGAGCGCTTCTAACTCTTGAATAATCTTTCCATTACCGCGAACTGGGCCATCAAGTCGCTGCAAATTACAGTTGACTACAAACGTTAAATTGTCGAGACCTTCACGTGCTGCAAGTGATAATGCAGAAACGCTTTCTGGTTCATCCATCTCACCATCGCCAAGAAATGCCCAGACTCGTTGATCGCTCGTGTCTTTAATTCCGCGACCTTGCAGATATCGATTAAAGCGCGCTTGATAAATTGCATTAATTGGACCAAGACCCATCGACACAGTTGGGAATTGCCAAAATTCTGGCATCAATCGTGGATGTGGATATGAAGATAAGCCACCACCTTGATGTGAAAGTTCTTGTCTAAATCCATCAAGTTGATGTTCGCTTAAACGTCCTTCAAGAAACGCACGAGAATACATTCCTGGGCTGGCATGACCTTGGAAGAAAATCTGATCGCCGCCACCAGCATGATCCATTCCGCGGAAGAAGTGATTAAAACCCACTTCATAGAGCGATGCAGAGGACGCAAATGTTGAGATATGTCCGCCAACACCAATTCCTGGTCGCTGCGCACGATGAACTAATAACGCTGCATTCCAACGAATAAACGCACGAATTCGACGTTCCATCGCTTCATCGCCAGGAAATTGTGGTTCGCGCTCTGGCGGAATGGTGTTGATGTAATCAGTAAGTCGAAGTGCTGGAACTGCTAATGATTTTTCATGGGCTCGCTTGAGCAGAGAGAGCATGATGTAACGAGCTCGAGTAGGACCTGCATGTTTAACAAGAGCATCGAAAGATTGATGCCATTCGGCGGTCTCTTCTGGATTGGTATCGACGAGTTGGTCGATGATGTGATCGGCAATCCCGTCTGATTCACTCACAGCCCTATCTTCGCCTTTTATGGCTCAGTAGTCACATCTGAGCGTCAATTTTCGATAATTACGGCTTGTGGTCTTCATCTCCCTTCTCCATAATTTCCGCAGTGAAACCACACGAGTGGTTCGCTTAAAAAGTGATTCGAGTGAGAGGTAGGTAAAGGTGAGCGCCCCTGTGGGGTCAGTGCAACTGACCACCCGAATGGGAATCGAGAAAGGTCACCTTATTCTTGAGGCTGGCCATGGCAGTGATTGCGATGAAGATATCCGCAGCGCCATCGTTCAAGTTTCTGGCAATGAAATGTTGTCAGGCAAAATTAATGAAGTTGTCGATTCAGTTGTTATTTGGTGGCGCGAAGATGACGGCGATCTCATCGACGAACTCGTCGATGGCCTCACATATTTAGTAGAAGGCGGACCAATCTGGTTAATGACACCAAAAGTTGGTCGTCCTGGTCATGTTGAACCAAGCGATATCCAAGATGCCGCACCAACGGCTGGCCTCAGCGTTACCTCAACATTCCCAATCGGTGCAAACTGGGGAACTACACGTTTAGTTGCACGAAAATCTAAAAAATAACACAACAAAAGAAACGAGAAAGAATGTCACTGGAAATCGGTTCGATCGCACCTGATTTTGAACTTAACGATCAATTTGGTCAAAAAGTTTCGCTCTCATCCTTCAAGGGACAGAAGAATGTAGTCATTACTTTCTATCCATTTGCATTCACTGGAACATGCACTGGTGAACTCTGCGCGCTACGCGACGACATCTCTGCATTTCTCAATGACAGTGTTCAACTTCTTGCAATCTCTTGTGATTCACCATTTACTCAAAAAGTTTTTGCAGAACGTGAAAACTATCAATTCCCAGTACTCAGTGATTTCTGGCCACATGGCGCTACCGCAAAGGCATACGGTGTATTTGAAGAATCTCGCGGTTGTGCACTCCGTGGAACATTTATTGTTGATAAAACAGGAGTTGTTCGTTGGTCAGTCGTCAACGGATTAGGTGCAGCACGTGATCTCAATGAGTATAAGAAAGCATTGAGTTCGCTTTAATTAAGCGCATTACTTCGATTTCTTAGCCTACTTTTCCTAGGCTAGACTTCGTCG
>RFMS01000097.1 GCA_009927575.1 Actinomycetota bacterium | reverse complement strand
AAATCATTCCAGGAATGACTGGCAAGCCAGTTAAGGGATATCAGGCAAAAGTTGTCGATGAAGATTTCAATGAACTTCCCTTTGGTGAAGTTGGTCGACTCGCTGTTAAAGGTCCAACTGGTTGTCGCTATCTCAAAGATGAGCGCCAGAAGAAATATGTTCACCAGGGTTGGAACCTCACCGGTGATCTCTATATCGCGCATGAAAACGGATATCTGCAATATCAATCTCGCTCCGATGACATGATCATCTCCTCTGGCTACAACATCGCTGCCCCCGAAGTAGAGAATGCGATTCTTAGCCATCCATCTGTTGCAGAAACTGCCGTTGTTGGAGTTCCAGATGATGAACGAGGCATGTTAGTTGCCGCGTATATTGTGGTGAAAGCTGGCATCTCCGCCGATGACCATTTAGCAAAAGAGATTCAAGATCACGTCAAGAGTGTGATTGCACCATTTAAATATCCACGTCAAGTGACATTTGTCGAAACACTTCCTAAAACAACTACCGGAAAATTACAGCGCTTCCGATTGAAGAGTGAGAAAGCCTGATGACCTACGTTGAGGATCGAAGTGTTTTTGAGAAACCAGAACCTCAACCAGATTTTGTAGGCAAGTACGGCGAACTCCCCGATCAAGTCTTTGATGTTTTTCGCGGCGGATCACAAGCGCTTCTCTTAATACATGGTGGTTATTGGCGTCCTGAATACGATCGAAAACATCTTCGTAATTTTGCGCACGCTTTTGCGAAACTGGGTTACACCGTTGTCTCAATGGAATATCGAAGAATCCCAGGTGATCCGGATTCAATGGTTACCGATATTAAGAATGGAATCGCCTACCTTTCACAAAAGTATGGCGATCTCATCGTTATTGGTCACTCAGCAGGAGGGCATCTTGCGCTGTGGGCTGCAGAAAATGTTAAGGGGATTAAGAAAATAATTGCGCTCGCTCCAGTTGGAGATTTAGCAACTGTCGACGCGCGCGATTTAGATAAGAGCGCAGCGCGCGAATTTCTCGGAGTGCCGGCAACAACGCGACCTGATCTAGATCCCATGACGCTTTCTTTAATGGGAATTCCCACAACTGTAATTCAGGGTGAACTCGATATCTGGGTTCCGATAGATATTGCTCACAACTACGTGCAACGAAAGAAAGTACAAGGCGAACCACTCACCTACGTTGAATTAGCGGGAATTGGCCACTTTGAATTGATTGATTGCGACAGCGTGGTCTGGCCACACATTGTGAAAGAGTTATCGTTCTAATAAGGTGTCGGCATGACTAGAAATGTTGATGCCGATTTTCTCGCACTTCCTTTAGCAGCCATAAGTGATGCAGCAATCTCAACCGGAGTTGGTGCTGGCGCTTCACACGTCGATGTTCGCATCGAACGTACACGCACTGGCTTCCTTCAACTGCGCGATGCGAAACCGGAAACCCAGAGCGATGACACAAATGCCGGCGTTGGTGTCCGAGTAATCGTTAATGGCGCATGGGGTTTTGCCTCATCACCAGAAATTTCAGTCGACGCCGCAAAGAAATTAGCGCTCACCGCTGTTGCGATGGCAAAGACAAGCAAACCACTTTCTACCGAAGAAGTCTCACTTGCTGCAGAACCTGTCTATTCGAATAAGACCTGGGTTTCTCATTACGAAATTGATCCCTATTCAGTCAGCGATGCAGAGAAAATTGAACGACTCGCTTCTCTGAGTAATAAGTTACTCAAATCAGAAGGCGTCAATCACGCTAGCGCTCACACCATGTATGTAAAAGAGCAGAAACATTATGCAGATTCTCATGGCACAAGCACGACCCAACAACGTGTTCGAATGCAAACCCAGATTGAAGCAATCTCTGTTGGTGCACATGGTTTTGAATCGATGCGAACTCTCGCTCAACCTGCAGGATTTGGTTGGGAATGGATGCGAAACGATGTCTGGAACTGGGACGCTGAAATTGATGAATTACCGACGCTCCTTGCGGAAAAAGTTAAAGCACCGAGCGTTGAACCTGGTCGCTATGACCTATTGATTCATCCTTCTAATCTCTGGCTCACTATTCACGAATCAATCGGCCACGCAACAGAACTTGATCGTGCGATTGGATATGAAGCGAACTATGCGGGAACTTCCTTCGCAACAGTCGACAAACTCAATACCCTTAAATATGGCTCAGAGTTAATGAATGTCACCGGCGATCGAAATACCGATCACGGATTGAGCACAGTTGGTTGGGATGATGAAGGCGTTGCTGCACAGCAATGGGACATCGTTAAAGACGGTGTACTTGTTGGCTACCAACTCGATCGTCGCATCTCAGCTCGCGTAGGTCGCGATCGAAGCAATGGTTGTGCCTTCGCAGATTCGCCAGCGCACGTTCCTATTCAGCGCATGCCAAACGTTTCGCTACAACCAAACCCCAATGGACCAAACTTTGATGATCTGTTGGCCTCTGTTGATGATGGTATCTTGATTAAAGGTGATAATTCCTGGTCAATTGATATGCAGCGATACAACTTCCAATTTACAGGTCAACAATTCCATCGCATTAAGAATGGAAAGATTGTTGGACAACTTAAAGATGTTGCCTATCAAGCAACAACTACTGATTTCTGGGGTTCAATGAAGCGAGTCGGTGGTCCATCTACTTACGTACTAGGTGGCGCTTTCAATTGCGGAAAAGGTCAACCTGGTCAGATCGCTGCCGTCAGCCATGGCTGTCCGGCTGCAGTCTTTGACAAAGTAAATGTTCTCAACACAGTTGCGGAGGCAGGCAAATGATTAGCGCACAAGAACTCATTGAACGCATCACTACTCAAGCAACTTCTGATGATTGCATTGTTGTTATTACTGATAAGACCAAGCAAACTTACGTTGGGCAAATAGCACGCTGACAACAAATGGTGTGATTGCACAACGCTCATCACCATCATTGCCTTTGTTGCGGTGGAAGGCGGTATGGCTGCTGGTTCAGTTTCACGGACTGATCTTTCGATTGCGGAAATCCCAGCCGCACTTGATGAAGCAATGGCATCGGCTAAAGCTGCTGGAAAAGCTGAAGATTTTGCGCCATTAGCTAAGAACGTCGTAAGTGGCGCATGGGCAGATCCACATCACCCAACCGGTCCAGAAGTCTTCGCAAAAGTAGCGCCAGATCTTGGCGATATGTTCAAACGATCAGTGGCTGACAAGATCGAACTCTTTGGCTACGCAGAACACACTCATGCCACAACTTGGGTCGGTTCAAAAGGTGGAATCCGTTGTCGATATGACCAACCTGTTGGTCGAGTCGAGATGACTGGAAAATCCCATCAACGTTCACGTTCGACATGGGAAGGCGTTGCAACAAAAGATTTCTCCAACGTTTCAATTGCTAACGTTGATAAAAATATTCGCCAACGTCTTGAGTGGCAAGGTAAGAAGTTAGATATTCCGCCGGTCGATACAAAACACTGCTTCCTGGTGGATCAGTTTCAGATCTCTTGGTCTACATGATGTGGGTCAGCGCAGCACGTGATGCCCACGAAGGGCGATCAGTCTTTAGCAAGAAAGGTGGCGGAACTCGAATTGGTGAAAAGATCGCCAACGTTCCACTTCAAATGTTTACTGATCCTGCTTATAAGGGATTGGAAGCAACACCATTTGTTGCAGCTTCTGCCAGCTCACCATTCTCATCTGTCTTCGACAACGGACAATCAATGAAACGCGTTGATTGGTTTAAAGATGGCGCGCTAGCATCGCTCGTTCAAACTCGAGCAAGTGCAGAATTCACCAAACTCCCTTACACGCCAATTGGCGATAACTTAATCGTTAGCGTTGATGGCGGAAAAGGTTCACTTGAAGATCTCATTAAGACAATCGATGACGGCCTGCTTCTCACCACACTGTGGTACATACGTATGGTTGATCCAACATCGCTCCTACTAACTGGTCTTACTCGCGATGGTGTTTACCAAGTGAAGAACGGTGAAGTGATTGGCGCAGTGAATAACTTCCGCTGGAATGAATCCCCCGTTGGTCTTCTCTCGAGAATCTCTGCTGCTGGCGCTACTCAATGGGTTCAACCTCGTGAGTGGGCAGGCGATGTTGATCGCCAAGCCATGCCGGCGTTGATTTTCGACGACTTCAATATGTCGACAGTTAGCCCAGCTAATTAAGTTAGAACGGTTTTCCGTACTTATCAATTAGCTTCATCAAGTTCAGTTCGTTGCGATCTTTATTTCCCGTTCGCCATAAACCGACTTCTTGTGTATCAGGAATAAAGTTCAATTCGCGCGCTCCAGGCACACGGCGAACGTTGACGCCAATTCGACGTGCTTGGAAATACCACCAGAGATCATCGGTATGGAGCGAAAGTTCGGTGAATAGTTTCTCATTCAGCGCATCTTCATGAAGCATCTCTTTTGTAAAGAGTGTTCCAGCACCTGAAGTTGCAAATAATTCTGCTAATGGCCCTGAACCATCTGACCATTGTTTATCCCATTGCTCAAACGTCTTAGGCATTCCGGTTTTTTCTACAGTCACTCGATGAGTCCGAGATGCAATCACAGAATTGGGATAGAGATGGTGTTGAATCATTATCTGTAAAGTTAAATCGGGATCAAAGATTAAATCATCATCAATACAAATCACCGGAAGATTGGTGCGCTTAAGAGTTGGAATGAGTTTCTTTCCTGGACCTAAATTATCAACTTCAAAAATCGAAATTCCCGCTCGTTCCAAATGGTTGCGGATTTCAGGCGAAGTTGACCAACTTCATCTTTCGCTACATTGAATTGAATTTCTATCGGTTGTAACAATTGCGAAGTAATAGATGGCAATAACTCTGGTAGAGCTGCAAATCGAGCAGGATGGCTAGTAAATGAGAGAACATACGACCAATCTCTCGAACTGGCATTTGATCCCGAATTTAACGTCAATAAATTCACCAGTTGAAGAGTTGAATTGATCTCTTTCAACTGTCCAAGCATCTTCTTAGAAGCGCTGCGATTTTCCACCTGATATGCGGTGAGTTTGCTGCCAATTTTTCGAAGTGAACGGACTGAATACAGCGAAGCAATTAGTATTAGCGTGATTGGCGTAAATGCCAGAACATCAACCCAATTCATGAGCCAAGGGTATCTAACTCAAAGCTATCTAATTCAATGGTTATCGAAGATGAGCGCGGTCGTTAGCTCCCCGAAGCGCAACCAAACCATCAGAAGGCCAAATTGCAATTGTTGTGATGCTGCAAGGAGAAATATCGAGATTAAATACTGACTCAGTTGGAGCGTTTAGCGCTGCAATCGATGCTGTTTTAATCATGCCGTTGTGAGTTACTACTACAACAGTTTTCTGTTCATGATCTGCAGCAACACTTTCCAGACCTTGCAACGCACGATCTCTTACTTCATCGTAAGACTCCCCCATCGGTGGTTTATATGACGTTGAAGCAACCCAATGGCGATACTCGTCTGGATACTTATTTTTAACTTCTTCTACAGAAAGTCCATCCCAGATTCCAAATGATTGCTCTACCCAAATGGGATCGGTATTAATTGATAGACCAGTTGCTTGAGAAATTTCCTGAGCAGTCTCTTGAGTTCGCGCAAGTGGTGAGGCAATCAGTACATCTGGTTTATATTTCTTAATCGCTTGTGCCACTTTTCGTGCTTGCTCTAATCCAATATCTGTAAGAGATGGATTAAGTGGACCATCACCTGAAAACTTCCGCAACGGCGTCAGTGGAGTTTCACCATGTCGCACTAACAAAATAGTTGTGGGAACTTCTCCGCTAATTAAGCGTTCCATCAAGAAGTTCTGCTGTATTGGTTCTGCATTAGGAATTGGTGTGCCATCAAGTACGGCATTGAGAAT
>RFMS01000015.1 GCA_009927575.1 Actinomycetota bacterium | reverse complement strand
CAATAGGTCTAATTTAGCGAAGTATTTGGCAAAAGCAGATATTTTTCTGGCAGTGGGGCCAATTGAAACTTTTGGCCTGGCTGCTCTCGAAGCCTTAGCGTCTGGTACCCCAGTACTTTGCAGAGATTCAGCGGCAATAGCCGAAGTTATTGATCAAAATTGCGGAGTTGCACTTCCGAGAGATGCCACTTTATGGGCAAGAGAAATAGAGCGAATAATGGGAGAAGATCGAGAAATCTATCGTGATTTATCTCGATCACGCGCAGAATCTTTTTCTTGGAGTCGTTGCGCTGAAAATTTAATTTCGATATACCAAGATAGACCGGCCGCCTAATTATATGAATAATCAATTAGTTGCTCCGAGAAAGATTTTTGAAACGCATTCGCAAATTCTCGACAAACAAAAGAGAATTATTGCACTTGGTGATAGTTCAGTATTTGGGGTTGGTGATTTTGGAGACAATTTCGCATATACAGGTGCTGGATGGACAGGACGATTTGCGCATGATGTAGGTGCGACGGCTTATGCGAATGTTGCGAAAAATGGCGCGAGAGCTAAGCACTTACTAAAGAGTCAGTTGCCTGCAGCCCTTGCGATGATGCCAAACGTCGCCCTGGTGTGCATCGGTACTAATGATGTCTTGCGAGGAGATTTTTCACCTAAAGAAATATATAAAGTTATGAAATACGTTGTTGATGAACTTAATAGAATTAATTGTACTGTCATCTTGTTAGGTCTTCCAGATCCAATGATTACTGCGCCTGGTCCAATTTTTCTAAGAAGAATTTTGCAAGAGAGAGTTAATATCGTAAATGAAATTTTCGAGCATTTAGATTCAGCTCAAAATGTCAGACTTATTCGCACTCTACAATTGCAAAATTCTAAAGAGTTTTGGCACATAGATAGAATGCACCCTTCTCCGTTGGGCCATCAATTTATAGCCAACCATGTGAGAAATTCACTCAAGCTTGAAAAAATCACAAAAATGGAATTGCCGACTGAATCAAGAAGTTCATTGAAGTTTGAGCTATTCTGGCTACTAACAAATGGTACTAAATGGTTTTTAAAACGAAGTGTGGATCTTGTTCCAGGACTAATTTGGCTTATATTGAGTAATAAGATCAAAAGAAAATCAGATTGGAATAATAAAGAATTTTTACAGAGTTGAAGAACGCCCCATATTAATCAGTGCACCTTCTGCCTTTGTATACGCTGTAGCATTTAGTGGTGAAGGTCTTAACTCGTTTTGCTCCGGTCATTTTCGTCTTGTTGTGGAGTACTGGTTTTGTTGGCGCAAAATACATTCTTCCCTATGCACG
>RFMS01000017.1 GCA_009927575.1 Actinomycetota bacterium | reverse complement strand
GCAAAGCAGCCAAAATTCGCCAAATCCCAATTGTCGCGGTCTATCAAACAGATATTTCTGGATTCGCCAGCTTTTATGGATTAAGTCCAATTAAAAGTTTAGGGGAGAATAGAATTAGAAAAATCCATGGTGGAGTAGACCTAAACCTTGTTCCATCAAAATCATCAGAGAGATATCTCAATTCACTCGGCGTGACTAACTGTTCTATCTGGGGTAGAGGAGTAGACACTTCCATTTTCAATCCTCAGCAACGGTCACATGAATTGAGAAAAAGTTGGGGAGCATCAAAGAGAACATTTGTATTTGGCTATGTTGGACGCCTAGCTCCTGAGAAACAGATAGAGAGATTAACTTATTTACAAGATGTCGGGATCTTAGCGGGCATTGATGCAAAAATGCTTATTATTGGTGATGGACCAAGTAAACAAAACTTGAAAGAGAAATTGCCATCAGCGCTATTTACTGGAAATTTAAATGGTCAGCAACTTGGAAAAGCAATGGCGTCTTTAGATCTATTAGTTACTACGGGTGAGCACGAAACATTCTGTCAGGTTGTCCAAGAGGGAATGGCCTCTGGTATTCCAGTCGTTTCGCCAAGAATTGGTGGTCCTATCGAATTAATTGAAGAAAATCTCACCGGTATGTTGTATGAGCCGGGCAATGGCTTTGATCTACGGAGAAAAGTCCTCAATCTGATGTCGAATAAAGAAGTTACTCGTCAAATGGGAGATTTAGGATTTAAGAAAGTCTCACAAAATACGTGGGAGAATGTTTGCGCCCAACTCGAAAGTCACTATGAATCAATCATAAATCTAAAAGAGAGCTCTCAGGCTTCATGAGAAAAATTGCTCATATTGCCAATCTTTATGGTCCTAAGTCCGGAGGACTTCGAACGACAATTAAAGAATTAGCTAAGCAATATTCGGATCGAGATATCGATGTGCTCGTAATAGTTCCAGGACCTATCAGTAAGTGTCAAAAGATAAATCGAATTCTTTACGTAGAGTTATCATCTTTGCCCATTCCTTTCTCAGGGGGCTACCGGGTAATAATAGATATTAGAAAAGTTAAAAGAATTCTCGAAACATTTCAGCCCGACGTCATTGAAATTTCAGACAGATCTACCCTTCTTAATATTGCACAATGGGCGAAAACTAAAAAAATTCAAACTGCCGTTTTCGCGCACGAGAGATTAGATGGAGTTTTGAATGCGTTTGCATCGTGGATTCCCTTTCGAAAATTGATAGCGCGCAAGTGGAACTCTTATACGGCTAATCTTGGTTCAAATATTGTTGCAACTACGTACTTCGCTGCGGAAGAATTTATCTCTCTTGGAATGACTCCAACACCCTATCCAGATTCAAAGCTTAAGATCGTTTCATTAGGAGTTGATTTAGAGCAATTTGATCCAGATCAAAGATATGTTGTAGATGAGAACGACAAGTTTCTTCCAACCAGATTTATTATGGCTGCCACTCGTCTTTCAAAAGAGAAAGATGTCAAATTTCTTCTAGATATTGCGGAGAGAATACAACGTATTGAAAGTATTGAATGTGAGATACCTCTTATCATTGCTGGT
>RFMS01000077.1 GCA_009927575.1 Actinomycetota bacterium | reverse complement strand
CTAACAACTGCGATGCTTGAAGAAGAACGCGAAGTGCGCGAGCGAGTACAAGATCAATATCGCTATTTCACGGTTGATGAGTACCAGGATATTTCACCTCTGCAACAACGATTGATTAATGCCTGGCTAGGTAATCGCCAAGAGATTTGTGTTGTGGGCGACCCGGCGCAAACTATTTATTCATTCGCTGGCGCAACTTCTTCTTTCTTAACCACTTTCACATCACGTTTTCCAGATGCCGAAGTTATTCGCTTAACTTCGGGGTATCGCTCAACTCCAGAAATTACCTTTGCGGCAAATTCACTCTTGCGCAGCGCAACAATGGGGCAAGAGTTAAATGCGCAGAATGATCATGGTGACAAGCCAGCAGTACTTGCATATAACGATGAATCTTCGGAAATTGCCGGGATTGTTTCTGATATGACTACATTGCTAAAGGCAGGTGTTCCACCACAAGAGATTGCAGTGCTTGCTCGTACTAATGCTCAGCTGAATTCGCTAGAGCGAGCTATGAATAACGCAAAGTTGCCTTATCAAGTGCGGAGTACCGAAAGATTCTTTGATCGCCCTGATGTGCGCGAATTCTTAAAGGGTGTGCGTACCGCATCAGTTATTCCAACCGAAGGTATAAGTTGGTTAGATGAGCTGCGCACTATGGCACAACCATTTTTAACTGGCCAAAGCATCGATGGCATTGCTGGGTTATTGCACTTAGCTCGCGAACTTGATGAAGATCCAAACTTCACACCAAAAACTTTGCGTAGTTACTTACGCGAAGTTGAAGATCGTGTGCAGCAGAACAATCCGCCGACCATGCCGGTCATTACCTTGGCTACTTTGCACGCTGCTAAAGGCCTCGAGTGGGAGCGGGTTTTCTTGATGGGCGCCAATGTGGGCTTATTGCCGTTGGAAACAAATGGTTTTACGCTCGATTCCCGCATGATTGAAGAAGAACGTCGCTTGTTCTATGTCGGCATGACCCGCGCAAAACGCGAATTACGCATTAGTTATCGTGGAAAACCATCACCATTCTTAGCGCAAGCAGGGTTACTGACCAGTTAGTGGAATGCACAATTAATTAATTTGCGTCATTGAATATCGATGCTTTACTCTAGGTCTTATGCAAAGAACTGCACATCTACACACAGCTCACGCTGCGCATATTTCTGCG
>RFMS01000158.1 GCA_009927575.1 Actinomycetota bacterium | reverse complement strand
GCTTGGGAAATCAAAGACGTTGAATTCCATTGGCTTTGAACCATCTTCAGGAGTAAAGGTAACCGTTAACTTACCTTTACCAGGAACTCGGAAATCCGTTGCACGATATTGATCGCCAAATGCGTGACGACCAATCACAATCGGTTTGCTCCAGTGTGGAACAAGCCTTGGCACATTCTTAATAATGATTGGTTCGCGGAAGATAACGCCACCGAGAATATTTCGAATTGTTCCGTTAGGTGACTTCCACATCTGCTTCAGATTGAATTCTTTAACGCGCGCTTCATCTGGCGTAATCGTTGCGCACTTCACGCCAACGCCATGTTTCTTGATTGCGTTAGCAGAATCGATAGTTACCTGATCATTTGTCGCATCACGATATTCAATACCAAGGTCGTAATACTCAAGATTGATATCTAAGTAAGGCAGGATGAGTTGATCTTTGATGAATTTCCAGATGATTCTGGTCATCTCATCGCCGTCTAATTCAACAACGGTTCCTTGAACTTTAATCTTGCTCATATCTGCTCTCCTATAGGTCTTTCACATCAGCTTGCTTAGCCCGAACCGCTTCAGCAGCAACTTTTAGAGCTGATAATTCGGAATCAGTTAATTTTCCTTCAACAATGTTCTTCACACCGTTACGACCAATTGCCGCTTCGACGCCAAGGTAAACACCGCTAATGCCATATTCGCCATCAACCCACGCACAGACTGGCATCACTTCGCCAGAATCAGTGATTACCGCACGAGCCATTCGGGCCGCTGCGGCAGATGGTGCGTAATAAGCAGAGCCAGTTTTAAGTAGCGCAACAACTTCAGCGCCACCATTGCGAGTGCGATCAACAAGTTCTGCAACGTCAGTTTCAGAGAGAAGTTCAGAGAGTGGTTTGCCATTAACTGAACAACGGCTTGGAACTGGCACCATAGTTTCGCCATGTGAGCCGAGCGTTAATGTTTTAACGCTAGCAACCGGCACATTGAGTTTCTCAGCAACAAAATGTGTAAAGCGCGCGGTATCAAGCATTCCAGCCTGTCCCATCACTCGGTGATGAGGGAATTTTGTGGCAATTTGTGCCAGCGCAGTCATTTCATCAAGTGGATTCGAGACAACAATGATGACGGCATTTGGTGAATGCTTTGCAACATTTTCTGCAACACCTCGAACAATGCCAGCATTAACACCAATGAGATCCATTCGGCTCATACCTGGTTTGCGAGGTAAGCCAGCCGTAATAACAATGACATCAGAATTCGCAGTCGCTTCATAGCCACTGCCATCTGGCGTAGTTGTTGCACCAATAACTTTAGTTTCAAAACCTTCGATAGAACGCGACTGGTTCATATCAAGAGCTAAGCCTTCAGGTTTTCCTTCAAGAATGTCGGTCAGTACTACTGTTTCAAAGATGTCATATTCAGCTAATCGAAGCGCTGTAGTTGATCCATAAAAACCAGCTCCGACAACAGTAACTTTTCCAGACCGCGCCATTCAAGCCTCCCGGGATATGCCCTAATAAGTAATGCGAGCATCCTACTTGCGCTTACTCAAGCGAGAAAATCAACACCTAGACGTTGCTGTGTGGGAGCACTACTGCAATTGTTATAAGGGCCACAAAAATAAAGGCAGAGATGATGATTTCGATCCGCCGCTCCTGCCAATTTCCTTTGAGGAATGGGAATGCGAAAATTGCCATACCAAGAGCGATTGTCAGAGCGCCATATCGAATGTACGAAAAACTCCGAGTAGAACTCCAACGCCCGCCACGAGATAACCCAATCGAGAAATCATTTCGCTCTTCATATTTTCGCTACACCTGGGCCAATTCGACAACATTCTTGAGGAGCATTGCTCGAGTCATTGGACCTACGCCACCTGGCATTGGCGCAAACCATCCTGCTTTCTCTACAACTTTTGGATCGACATCACCAACAAGTTTCTGATCCACGCGAGTGATACCAACATCCAAAATCGCCGCACCAGTTTTAATCATCTCTGGTTTAAGAAAATGTGCTTGGCCAACGGCAGCAATCACAATATCCGCTCGTTGAGTATGGCTAGCGATATCTCTAGTTCCGGTATGAACTAACGTCACCGTTGCATTCTCTGATTTTCTAGTCAGTAAGAGACTCAATGGTCGACCCACGGTAAGACCGCGACCAATCACAACTATCTCTGCGCCATTGATTCTTACGGAGTAACGATTGAGCAGCTCAACAATTCCAGCTGGCGTACACGGAAGCGGTGCTTTTTCATTCATTACCAATCTACCTAAATTGAGTGGGTGCAGGCCGTCTGCATCTTTTGCCGGATCAATTGCTTCAAGAATTTTTTGGGTATTAATCCCTCGTGGAAGTGGTAATTGAACAATGTAGCCCGTGCATTCTTTTGAATCATTGAGATCGTTCACCGCTCGCAATATCTCGGTTTCACTTGCGTTCGCAGGGAGATCCACTCGAATCGAGTGAATTCCAATGTCCGCACAATCTCTATGTTTTCCAGCCACATATGCCTGCGATCCAGGATCATCTCCTACTAAAACCGTAGCGAGGCCTGGAATTTTTCCCGACGCTTTAAGTTGAGTTACTTGCTCTTTCAATTCATTTTTGATTGTAAGCGCTGTTGCTTTTCCATCAAGAATCATCGCGCTCATGGTGGGATTCTATGGGGTTGTAGAAGTTCGCATTAGGAATGTGAAAAGTGTCGAACTCCAGTAAAAAACATCGCAATTCCCGCCGCATTCGCAGCTGAAATCACTTCTTCATCACGAACACTTCCACCTGGTTGAACAACTGCAGTGACGCCCGCATCGATCAATATCTGTAACCCATCTGCAAATGGGAAGAATGCATCGCTGGCTGCAACGCTCCCCTTCACTCGATCGCCACCACGTGATACCGCTAATCGCGCTGAGTCAACTCGATTGACTTGTCCCATTCCGATTCCAATTGTTGCGCCTTGTTTTGCGCAGACAATCGCGTTGCTCTTCACCGCGCGCACTGTGCGCCAGGCAAATTCCAAATCAGCTAATTGTTCATCGCTCACTTGTGCACCAGTCACTTGTTGCCAATTTTTTGCAGAATCTCCAGCTTCATTGAGTGAATCAACGGATTGAATGAGTATGCCACCCAGAATCGGTTTGATCTCTTCTCTTTGATGAGTGAATTCCCCCGCTCGAAGAATTCTGATTGAAGGCTTCTTAGAAAGTACTTCCACAGCGCCTTTTTCGTATGATGGCGCAACAACAACTTCAGTGAAAATTTCAGCTAATTGTTCAGCCATCACGCGAGATATTTCTCGATTGGCTGCAACGACGCCACCAAAAGCTGATACTGGATCGCAGGCATGAGCTTTTTGATATGCCTCTGCAATTGAAGAGCCAATTGCAACGCCACATGGATTAGCGTGTTTAATGATGGCAACACATGGTTGGGTGTGATCCCACGCTGCGCGCCAGGCTGCATCAGCGTCGGTGTAATTATTAAATGACATCGCTTTGCCATGAAGTTGCTCTGCGCCTACCAAGCCAGCGTTATCAACTTCGCTATAGAGCGCAGCTGATTGGTGAGGATTTTCTCCGTAGCGAAGATCTGAAACTTTGGACCAGGTGCGTTCTCGATATTCTGGCTTACCCAGTTGTTGCGTGAGCCATTGTGAAATTGCACTGTCGTAGTGCGCGGTTCGTTGAAATGTTGAAAGCGCAAGTTCCTGTCGCTCTTCTAATGTGAAGCCACCGTTTTCAATTGCATGAAAGAGCGCTGGGTATTGCGAGGGATCTGAGATCACAGCAACGCTGTCGTGATTTTTTGCCGCACCACGAAGCATTGATGGGCCACCTATATCAATCTGTTCAATACATTCTTCAAAAGATGCACCAGAAGCAATCGTTGCTTCAAAGGGATAGAGATTGATGACAACGAGATCAAAGGCTTCGATCCCTTGTTGCGCTAATTGCGAGAGATGGTCGCTATTGCTTTGATCTGCCAGAAGTCCTGCATGAATTCGTGGATGGAGAGTTTTTACTCGCCCATCAAGCATTTCTGGAAATCCGGTGTACTCCTCAACTGGTGTGACAGGAATTCCCCATGACGATAATTTTTTCGCA
Organism: Actinomycetota bacterium; assembly: GCA_009927575.1. Classification (GTDB taxonomy): domain Bacteria; phylum Actinomycetota; class Actinomycetes; order Nanopelagicales; family Nanopelagicaceae; genus UBA7398. The sequence continues at coordinate 14,639 of RFMS01000158.1, read as the reverse complement.
GTACTTCCAGTAGAAAGAATTGTCACGCCAGCGCTATGAAGAGCTTTTCCTAATTCTTCTAAACCAGATTTATCATAAACACTAATAAGCGCTCGACGAATCGGTTTGCGATTAGACATGTCTATCCTCGCGAGAGAGAGTTGCGATCGTCTCGACAATGAGTGCGCGTTCGGCAATCTTAATACGTTCGTGGAGCTGCTCTTCTGTGTCACCACTCCGAATTGGCATTGGAATCTGAGCGATGATCGCACCTGTATCTACTCCAGAATCAATCCAATGGACGTACACCCGGTTTCAGATACACCAGCAGCTAACGCATCTCGAACTGCATGAGCACCTGGAAAAAGTGGAAGAAGTGATGGATGCGAATTGATGGCTCGGAACTTCTTCACAAATTCTGGAGAAAGTATTCGCATGAAACCTGCACTCACAACAAGATCAGGTTCGTAGTGAGATACCAATTCAAATAATTCCGAATTCCATTCACTTCGCGCATTCTTCAACGGCAGGTAATGAGATGTGATGTGGTGACGGTGCGCTCGTTGTAATACTTCAGAATCTTTATCTGAAATTATCGCGGCAATCTCGAGATCAAGAGCGCCGCTTTCTTTGGCATCGATAATTGCTTGTGTGAGGGTGCCGCTACCAGATGCGAGAACAACAATTCGAAATGTCATACGTATCTAAATTTCATTCGTGTCTAAATTTCATTCGTGTCTAAATTTCATACGGGGCGTCGTGACTTCACTGTGCTCAAGGCAACGCCAACGCCAAGCTCTGCGGTAAGCGCGATCGGAAAAAGCCACCATGAAGGACCGACATACGAAAGGCTGCGATTCATTAATGATCCACTGCCAAGAAAACTCAACACAAGCGCCAAAGTGCCAGAAGCAATAAGCGTTGAAGTCAGAGATTGTTTAATGGCCAACTTCTCAATTGGAGAGCCCGCAAATAGTTGACGGATTCGTTGGGATATCCAAAAACCAGCTCCGACTGGTAGCACTATTGCTAGCAATGCAAAGTAATTCTTTTGAGTAGGAAGCGCACCAAGAATTGGTAACGCTGGAATCTCCGCCAATCGATGAACGAGTGGATGTATCCACGAACCATTTCCTAGATGAAAACCCGCTCCTACTAAATATGAGAACGCCGCAAGAGTGACATTTGGTAAATAAAGTATTTGGATAGCAAGAAAAGTTACGCCACCAAATATTCCTGGCTGAATTACTGTTGTTAAATCTTTGACATCAGAGAAATGAAAAGCTAATGAGAGCGCTGTTATGAGTGAGGCAACTCCCCATAAAATCACAAAACTCGTCGTAGCTAATTTGACGCCGATCTGCCATGGCTGAGTATGTGGATGATTTGGACGAAGCTCTGATGCCAAATATGCGATGACAAAAGTTTGTAGGAATGATATTAAAAGGGCTAAATACCAAGGAAAAGTAATCGCTGGCTCCGACATTGTGACGGCCAAAATCGTCGAAATAACTGAATACGAGAGCGCAAGAAAGAGAAGAATTCGATTGGTTTCCCGAGCACTTTGTGGTTGCAATTGCTGAGCTGCGCGAAGATAGCCACTTCGAATGACAGCGTAGATAAAGATAAGCGAGCCCAACGGTAAAAAAGAAAGCCAAGTTGTTACACCCGCGTTATCACCATGAAATGGAATGTGATTTGCTGCGAGCCATAACCAAACTGCGGCACGTAATGGATCGCTAGTTTTCCCCGTTCCACTTCCAGCAGTTGCCCAAATTACAAGTGATGCAAAAGCAAGTGGAAGCAGTAATAGCGCTGCGCTCCGTACTGATTGCTGAATGCAAACTCGCAGAGCGTTTCGCACCATCGACTCTTACGTCGTTAGCCTTTACGAGCTTGCAAGATCTCGCGCATTAGCGCTGCAGTTTCGCTCGGCGTCTGTCCTACTTTTACGCCAGCAGCTTCAAGCGCTTCTTTCTTTGCCGCAGCAGTTCCGGAAGAACCTGAGACGATGGCACCAGCATGGCCCATGGTCTTACCTTCTGGCGCGGTAAATCCTGCAACATAACCTACGACTGGTTTCGTCACATACTCTTTAATAAATGCGGCTGCGCGCTCTTCGGCATCGCCACCAATTTCACCAATCATGACAATCGCTTCAGTCTCTGGATCATCTTGGAAGCTTTTAAGCAATCAATATGTGTCGTGCCGATGATGGGATCGCCACCAATTCCAACCGCAGTACTAAAACCGAAATCGCGAAGTTCAAACATCATTTGATACGTCAACGTTCCAGATTTTGAAACTAAACCGATCTTTCCTGGACCAGTGATATCTGCCGGAATAATTCCAACATTTGATTGACCAGGGCTAATGAGACCTGGGCAATTTGGTCCAATGAGTCGAGTCGTTCCGCTTGATTGCGCATAAGCAAAGAAAGCTGCAGTGTCATGAACGGGGATGCCTTCTGTAATCACCACAACGAGTGGCATTTTTGCATCGATTGCATCAATTACCGCTGCCTTTGCGAATTTCGGAGGAACGAAAACCACCGAGGTATTCGCACCAGTTGCCGCAACTGCTTCACTGACTGAATTGAAAACTGGAAGTGAATGGCCATCAATCTCAACCGTCTGGCCACCTTTTCCTGGCGTTACACCGCCGACAACTTTTGTGCCAGAAGCCAACATTCTTTTAGTGTGCTTGGTTCCTTCGGAGCCAGTCATACCTTGAACAATGACTTTGCTCTGCGCGTTTAGGAAAATTGCCATTATTTCGCCGCCAATTCTGCAGCGCGACGGGCTGCTCCATCCATCGTGTCGAGTTGTTGTACAAGTGGGTGTGCTGCTTCATTCAATATTCTTCGACCTTCGGCAACGTTATTACCATCTAGTCGTACGACAATTGGCTTCGTTGCTTTCGGTCCAAGTATTTCGAGCGCTTGCACAATTCCGTTAGCGACCGCATCACATGCAGTGATTCCACCGAAGACATTGACGAAGACGCTCTTAACATCTTTATCTCCCAAAATAATTGAGAGTCCATCCGCCATTACTTGTGCTGATGCGCCACCGCCAATATCGAGGAAGTTTGCCGGTTTTACACCGCCACATTTCTCGCCTGCATACGCCACAACATCGAGCGTGCTCATCACTAAGCCCGCGCCGTTTCCGATGATTCCCACTTCACCAGTGAGTTTGACGTAGTTGAGATCTTTCTCTTTGGCAGCTTTCTCGAGTGGATCTGCTGCTGCGTGATCAACTAAAGCTAGATGCGACTTCATGACGAAATTCAGCGTTGTCATCGAGCGTAACTTTGCCGTCGAGCGCAATGATTCTGCCATCAGAAGTTTTTACCAATGGATTCACTTCAACCAATGTGGCATCTTCGCTGACGAATGTTTTCCATAGCGTGACAAGAACATCTGCGACTTGTGCTTCAACATCGGCTGGGAAACCACCTTTTCGAACAATATCGAGAGCAGTGGCTTGTGAAATTCCAACGTTTGGATCGATATTTACTTTTGCTAATTTCTCTGGAGTCTTATGGGCAACTTCTTCGATATCCATACCGCCCGAGACTGATGCCATTACAAGAAATGAACGATTCGCTCGATCGAGCAGAATCGCTAAGTAGTACTCACTTTCAATCGGCGCTGCTTGCGCGATCATGACTTTGTGAACTGTGTGGCCTTTGATATCCATACCAAGAATTGCTTCTGCTTTTGCGAAAGCATCATCTGGATTCTCCGCCAACTTCACGCCGCCGGCTTTTCCACGGCCACCAACTTTTACTTGAGCTTTCACAACAACTTTGCCACCCATTGAAGCGGCAGCAGTACGTGCTTGATCCGCAGTTGTTGCAACCGCGCCTTTAAGCACTGGAACTCCATGTGCTTCAAAAAGATCGCGCGCTTGATACTCAAATAGATCCATGAATTAGCCTCTCCTAATTTTTTACTGCGGATTTAAGCCAGGTGACAATCTCTTCCATTGGTGCGCCAGGTGTAAATATTTCAGCTACGCCAATTTTCTTTAATTCGACAATGTCAGCATCTGGAATGATGCCGCCACCAAAAATAATAATGTCCGATGCATTGTCTTTCTTTAACAAATCTATGATTCGCGCAAAGAGTGTCATGTGAGCGCCAGAGAGAATAGAAAGTCCGATAGCGTCTGCATCTTCTTGAATTGCGGTGGCAACAATTTGTTCAGGTGTTTGATGAAGTCCGGTATAGATCACTTCACATCCTGCATCGCGTAACGCACGGGCTACAACTTTTGCGCCGCGATCGTGGCCATCAAGTCCAGGTTTTGCAACGACAACTCTGATTGGTGAGTTCACGGCGGACACGTTCATAACTTACCGACCGGCGCATAACGGAGCAATAAACGCTTCTGGCCGTACCCACCAAAATCAATCGTTGCTTCCGCTTTATCTCCTTCTCCGGTGACCGCTATCACAGTGCCTAAACCAAAGGTGTCATGAGTGACGCGATCTCCTGGATTTAACTCCATTGTTACTGATTTCTTGCCAGTTGGTTTTGGCGGTGGCGCGTTGAAACGTCGAGTTGTTTTCACAGATGAATATGCGCGATCGCCACCATGGTTCCATTTAATAATGTCAGTTGGAATCTCATCGAGAAAACGTGACGCCGGATTGTAATTAGGAGCGCCCCACGCAGATCGATACTCCGCACGCGAAACATAAAGCTGGCGTTGTGCGCGAGTAAGTCCTACATACGCGAGCCGTCGCTCTTCTTCTAGCTCTTTCTTTTCGCCTAATGAACGAGAGTGTGGAAATACTCCTTCTTCCATTCCCGTTAAAAAAACTGTTGGAAACTCTAAACCTTTAGCTGTGTGAAGCGTCATCAATGTGACCACGCCACCATGATCTTCACCTTCAGGAATTTCATCAGAATCTGCAACAAGTGCAACATCTTCTAAGAATCCGGCGAGTGAGATCTCTTCCCCTTCATCTACTTCACTTTCTTCATACTCCTCAGCGACAGCTACAAGTTCTTCTAGGTTCTCCACTCGTACTTCATCTTGTGGGTCACCGCTATTTTTCAATTCATCGAGCAATCCTGATTGCTCAAGTACGGCTGCGGCGATCACTGATGGTTTGGTTTTCGCTTCACTGAGTGTACGAAGAGCGATGATTAATGAAACAAAAGTATCTATTGCGGCAATTGAGCGAGCTGGAATATCTGAGTCATTGATTCGGGACATCGCCTGCCAGAGCGAAGTTCCTTCTCGTTGCGCAATTTCAGATACACCGTCGATCGCTCGATCACCTATTCCGCGCTTGGGGGTATTGATAATTCTTCGCAGCGACACTTCATCATCAGGGTTGGCAATAACCCGCAAATATGCGAGGAGATCTTTAACTTCTTTGCGTTCGTAAAAGCGAACTCCGCCAACGACTTTGTAAGGGATGGTTGCACGCATAAAAACTTCTTCAAAAACGCGAGATTGCGCATTTGTTCGATAGAAGACTGCAGTATCTCCGGGTTTTGAAAGGTTCTCTTGTCGAAGCCGTAGAATTTCATCGCGAACAAATTCGGCTTCATCATGTTCATTCTCGGCAACATATCCAGTAAGTAGCGGTCCACTGCCTGCCTCTGACCAGAGATTCTTCTCTTTTCGAGATTCATTCTTTGCAATGACCGCATTTGCAGCGCTCAAAATATTCTGAGTAGATCGATAATTCTGTTCCAACAAAATTGTTGTGGCATTTGGATAATCTTCTTCGAATTGCAGAATGTTACGAATTGTTGCGCCGCGGAAACCATAGATAGATTGATCGGCATCGCCAACAACACAGAGTTCTGCAGCCGGAATCCCCTCCATGTCATCCCCTACCAATTCCCGAATTAACGCATATTGGGCATGATTCGTATCTTGGTATTCGTCAACTAAAACATGGCGAAAGCGACTTCGGTAACGAGCGCGTGAATCTGGGAAGCGACGTAGGAGCTCAACAGATTTCATAATTAAGTCATCAAAGTCCATTGCGTTAGCGCCACCTAGGCGCTTTTGATAAATCGCATACACCTCAGCCGCAGTTTGTTCAAAATGATTCTGGGTACCATCTAGATAATCAGCTGGTCCTTGCAGCTCATTCTTAGCATTAGAAATTAACGATTGCACTGCCCGTGCTGAATAACGCTTTGGATCAAGATTGAGATCTTTCATGACCAATTGAATTAGTCGCAAACTGTCTGCTTGATCGTAAATTGTAAAAGTATTGGAGTACCCAAGTTTGACCGCTTCTTGGCGCAAAATTCGAACGCATGCGGAATGGAATGTTGAAACCCACATAGCTTTCGCGCGATTGCCAACAAGTGCAGCAACGCGTTCTTTCATTTCTCCCGCAGCTTTATTTGTAAACGTAATCGCTAATATTTCAAAAGGTGCAACACCTCGCTCCGCCATGAGATATGCAATACGGCGCGTTAAAACTCGAGTTTTTCCAGAGCCAGCGCCAGCAACAACGAGAAGTGGCCCACCGTGGTGAGCTACTGCTGCTTGTTGTTGTGGGTTGAGCCCCTCAAGTAACGACATATTCGGGAGTCTAGCGATGACCACCGTTAAGCACGCATGAGAGGATTACCGCCTATGTCCGCCATGTATACGCCACTTCCCGATAATGAAATCAAACGAGTACTCGTTGTCACTGCTCATCCTGATGATTGTGACTTTGGCGCAGGCGGAACTATCGCGCAGTGGGTTTCGAAAGGTATTGAAGTTTCATACTGCATCTGCACAAATGGCGATCAAGGTGGCGAAGAATCTGGACTGACCATGGAAGAGATGCCAGCAGTTCGTCAACGCGAGCAACGCGATGCCGGTAAAGCGCTCGGCGTCACAGATATTACTTTTCTTAATTACCGCGATGGTTGGCTCACACCAACAATTGAACTTCGACGCGATATCGTCAAAGTAATTCGCCAGAAAAAACCTGACCGAATGTTGATTCAATCACCCGAGCGCAATTGGGATCGTATTGGCGCATCACATCCTGATCATCTCGCCGCTGGTGAAGCAGCAATCCAAGCGGTGTATCCGGATGCACGAAATCCATTTGCATTCACCGATCTCAAAGCAGAAGGTTTTGAACCGTGGCGAGTAAAAGAAGTGTGGGTGATGGCGCATAACTCTCCGGATCATTTCGTTGATATCACTGAAACATTCCCCAAGAAGATGGCAGCGCTCCATGCACATGTGAGCCAGACTGCTCACAATGAAAAATTAGAAGAGATGGTTGGCGACTGGGGTCGAATGAACGCCGAAGCGTGCGGATTACCGGAAGGTCACCTCGCGGAGAGATTCCGCATCGTTAATACTAATTAATCAACACTAATTAATTATTATCTTTTCAATCGCAATTACTTGCTTTGGCAGATTATCTTCGGAGCCATCTTTCGTGCCTATTTTTCCAAGAGCTTTAACAATCTCAAGTCCTGACTTTATGCGTCCCCAGATCGGATACACCGCTGGAATAAGCGTTGAATCAGCGTAAACAAAGAAGAACTGGCTGCCATTTGAGTTGAGATTCGTTGGTCCCCCGTTAGCCATCGCAACAGTTCCGGCTGGGTAATTATTTTTTACATCTTTTGGAAGATTCTCGTTACCGAAAGTAAACATCGGGCCACCGGTGCCACTTGCTGTGGGATCACCGCATTGCAGAACATAAATTCCTGAAGTCGTCAGTCGATGGCAAAGGCTTTTATCGTAATAACCGGCAAGCGCAAGTGCATTGATCGCCGTCAACGCTACTGGAGCTTTCACATTAGGTGTCACGACAATATTTCCACAGTTAGTAACAAAAGTAATTTGGCTTGGAAACTTTTTAAGAATTTCTGTTGGGGTTGGTACCTGCAATGTTGAATGGGCAATTGCTTTTGTTTTTGCACATTTCAACGTTGTTGAGTTTCCGCTTGCTTGAGTATTAGCAAGTGCAGTTGTTGGAACAAGAAAAGTCATAGCGCTGATTAACGCAACAAATTTCTTCATTCTTGATCCTCTTCTCACTTCATTCCCACTCGATAGTTGCCGGTGGCTTACTCGTGATATCGATAACGACGCGATTGACATCTTGTACTTCATTTGTAATGCGTGTCGAAATCTTGGCTAACACTTCATGAGGAAGTCTCGACCAATCTGCCGTCATTGCATCTTCGCTTGACACTGGTCGAAGCACAATCGGATGGCCATATGTTCTGCCATCTCCTTGCACTCCAACGCTCCGTACATCTGCGAGTAATACAACGGGACATTGCCAGATCTCACGATCAAGTCCTGCCAAGTGTAATTCTTCACGAGCGATGAAATCGGCGTCGCGCAATATTTTGAGTCTATTCTCAGTAACTTCACCGATGATACGAATTCCTAAACCAGGTCCAGGAAACGGTTGTCGCCACACTATTTCTTCAGGAACACCCAACTGAAGTCCTACTTCTCGCACTTCATCTTTAAAGAGTACGAAGTGGCTCTATCAGCGTAAATTGCAGATCATCTGGCAGACCACCAACATTGTGATGCGATTTGATATTCGCAGTGCCTGTTCCGCCTCCTGATTCAACAACATCTGGATACAGAGTTCCCTGAACAAGAAAATCAATCGAGTCATGCGAGGCAATCTCTCGTGCCGCGCTTCAAAAGTTCGAATAAATTCTCGGCCAATAATTTTGCGCTTACTTTCAGGGTCAGTGACACCCGATAGCGCTGCAAGGAATTGTGCGCGAGCATCAACCACCTTAAGTGAAACACCGGTCGCTGCTACAAAATCGCGTTCGACTTGTTCGGCTTCGCCTTTACGAAGTAAACCGTGATCAACAAATACACACGTTAATTGTTTTCCTATCGCTCTCTGAACTATCGCAGCAGCAACAGCTGAATCAACCCCGCCAGATAGTCCACATATCGCTCGCTTATCTCCTACTAATTTCTTGACTCGAGAAATTTCATTTTCTGCAATATTTTCTGAAGTCCACGTCGGTGCACACTTCACCACATTAAGTAACCAGCGCTCCAGAATTAATTGGCCATTTTCAGAGTGAAGTACTTCTGGATGAAATTGAACACCAGCAAGTGTGCCTTCACTATTTTCAAATGCCGCGATTGGAGTTTTATCGGTGGCACCACACGAGGTAAATCCTTGCGGTGCTTGCACAACGCTATCGCCATGGCTCATCCAGACATTGAATTGTTGGAAGTGATGCAAAAAGTTTGCTTGATTGTGATGCGTTGAAATTCGTTCGACCATATTCACGATGACCGGTCTGATCAACTCTGCCACCTAGCGCTTGCGCCATCGCTTGGAAGCCATAACAAATTCCAAAAATGGGAATCCCTAAAGCAAAGAGCGCTGGATCTACTTTTGGTGCACCCTCTTCATAAACTGATGAGGGGCCACCAGAGAGAATGATTGCTGTTGGTTTTTTTGCAGCGATATCTGCTACTGAAATATTTGACGGAACAATTTCACTGTAGACGCGAGCTTGCCGAACGCGGCGGGCGATTAATTGCGCATACTGAGCGCCAAAATCAACGACTAAGACGAGCGATTGCTCAGGCACGGTTGATAACGACTTCTACCCGCTGGAATTCTTTGAGGTCGGAGTAACCGCACGTCGCCATGCCACGACGCAGTGCACCAAAAAGATTCATTGATCCATCTGCAGAATGAGAAGGTCCAAGCAAAATTTCTTGAAGTGTTCCGACAGTCCCTACATGGACGCGTGTACCTCGTGGAAGTTCTGCGTGATGCGCTTCAGATCCCCAGTGCCAACCTCGACCAGGCGCTTCTTCAGCACGAGCTAATGGTGAACCCATCATCACTGCATCTGCACCGCATGCAATTGCTTTCGCAATATCGCCACTCTTTCCGACAGATCCATCAGCAATAACATGAACATAACGTCCACCAGATTCATCAAGATATTCCCGGCGAGCTGCTGCAACTTCTGCAACAGCAGAAGCCATTGGCACTGAAATTCCTAATACTTGGCGTGTGGTGTGTGCCGCTCCTCCACCAAATCCCACTAACACGCCAGCTGCACCGGCACGCATTAAGTGCATTGCGCCAGATTGTGTGGCACAGCCACCGACGATGACAGGAACATCTAATTCATAAATAAATTTCTTTAAGTTCAATGGTTCTGCGCCATTAGACACATGTTCCGCACTAACTGTTGTACCGCGAATAACAAAGATATCGACGCCAGCTTTAAGTACTGTTTTGTGGAACTGCGCAGTTCTCGCCGGTGAAAGCGCAGCGGCAACAGTTACGCCAGCTGCACGAATTTCCGCAATTCGTTGCTCAATAAGTTCTGGCTTAATAGGCGCGGCATAAATCTCTTGCATTCGACGAGTTGCTTGTTCATTGGGAATCGATGAAATCTCGCCCAACGGAATAATTGGATTTTCATAGCGAGTCCAAAGCCCTTCAAGATTTAGTACACCGACGCCACCCAATTTTCCGATCGCAATCGCGGTATCTGGTGAGACAACTGAATCCATTGGAGCTGCGAGTAGTGGCAAGCCAAACTTGTAGGCATCAATCTGCCAATTGGTTGATACTTCATTAGGTTCGCGGGTACGGCGCGATGGCACAATTGAGATATCGTCGAATGAGTACGCCGTTCGAGCGCGTTTTCCGGGGGCAATTTCAATATCGGCCATGGCTTGTCCCTAACTATTCCGTTTCCTTAAGAATTCCGATAATAGTTTGGCGCATCCGCGACATGGAGAACATCATGCGGATGGCTCTCCTGCAACCCTGCAGAAGTAATTTGAATCAGTCGACCATTGCGTTGCAATGAACGAATATCTGGTGCGCCGGCATATCCCATTCCCGAGCGAAGACCGCCAACAAGTTGGTGAACAACTGTTGCTACCGAACCGCGATAGGCCACTTTTCCTTCAATACCTTCTGGAACTAATTTATCTTCAGAGAGAACATCATCTTGCATGTAACGATCCTTTGAATAGGACTTCTTCTCACCGCGAGATTGCATCGCACCAAGTGAGCCCATTCCGCGATATGTCTTATAGCGGCGACCATCAAGTTCCACTAACTCTCCCGGTGATTCATCGCATCCTGCAAGTAACGAACCAAGCATCACCGTATCTGCACCAGCAACAATTGCTTTAGCGATATCTCCTGAATATTGCAGACCACCATCTGCAATCAATGGAATATCTGCTTTCTTACATGCTTTAGCCGCTTCCATAATTGCAGTTATTTGGGGAACTCCTACGCCAGCAACAACTCGAGTTGTGCAGATTGAACCTGGACCAACTCCAACTTTGACTGCATCTGCGCCAGCATTAATAAGTGCTTGTGCACCAGCTCGCGTAGCAACATTGCCACCAATAACTTGTTGAGTTGGGAATTTATCTTTAATTCGTGAAATGGCATCCAACACTGCTCGGTGATGTCCGTGCGCGGTGTCTACAACAACGACGTCGACTCCAACTTCAATGAGGGCTTCCGCACGAGAGAATCCATCATCACCTACACCGACTGCCGCACCCACTTTAAGCGAAGCGCCTTTTACCAATTTCACATGAGTAACTTGTTCATCAATTGAAAGGTTGCGATGGATGATTCCGATACCACCAGACTTTGCCATCGCAATCGCCATCGTTGATTCGGTAACGGTATCCATCGCCGAAGAAACCAGCGGCACATCAAGCCAGATCGAACGAGTGAGTTGAGTTTTCGTTTCTACTTCTGAAGGAACAACATCTGATGCATCTGGGAGGAGGAGAACGTCATCGTAGGTAAGACCCACCATGGCGACTTTCTCATTGACCTCGCTCATTAGGCGATCTTATAGGGGTTTTTACAACCCAACTGCGTGCGAGATTTCCTGGCACGCATCAGCGAGATCATCGACATAGATAGCCGATTCGAACTTCTCAGGGTCCCAACCTGGCCCACCAATGATTACTCGTGGCGCGGGTCGAAGAGTTGGTAACTCATTTACAAATTGTGGTTTTGCTTGTTTTGAAAGTGAGGACCAGAGAAAGACTGCCGGTGGCGCTGATTTACGCATTGTGGCATCAAGCGCTTCCAATGGAGTTCGCGCACCTAAAACATGGCTATAAATTCCTAGTTCAGATAAGGCTGCAGCAAGCGCATACAACGCTAATGAATGAAGATCTTCGCCAACGGTTGCAAGAATTACGGGACGTGGATTTACTGGTGAATCTATTTGTAATTGCGCATCGCGCAAAACTCCTGACACAACATCGGACATCAAATGTTCGACTTCAATTCCTTTGCCGTCACTCTCCCACTCATCACCAAGCGCAATCATCATGGGAACAATGACTTCGCTCCATGTTGAGATCACGCCAGAGCGTTTGAGCTCGGTACTCAATAACTGTTCAACGTAGGCTCGATCAAAACTTTTTGCAGCGCGAATGATTGCGCCAACTAAATCTTCTTTAACTTCGAATTCACGTACCGGTTCTCGCTGCTTAATACCTTTAATTGTTTTTAGTTCTAGCGCTTGTTGCGCTGCTTCCGCAGGAGTAACGCCAGCGATGACAAGTTTGCGCATTAACGTTAACCGCGCCAGATCAGTCTCAGAGTATCGACGGTGTTCACCGACGGAATGTTCGGATGGGCCAAGCCCATATCGACGATCCCAGGTTCGAAGCGTTGCGGGAGCTACCCCCAGTCGCCGGGCAACCGCAGCTACCGTTAACGCTTCCTGTGCCATGACGTAATCTTCAAGGGCGATCGCCACCCTCGCCACTTGAAAACGGGCTGGGCTGAGCGTGGCCGAGAGCGGGACCTCTCAAAAATGCGACCGTGTCGTGAGTTGTTCGGTACTTGAACAACCTATGAAACGATTGTATATTTGCGGGCATGAGTGAAACAACGCGCTTACCAAAACCAGTTGCTGAAGCTTGGGAATGGCAATACGAAGGTGCCTGCCGTTCTCTCCCCACTGAAATGTTCTTCCATCCAGATGGCGAACGCGGCCCTCGCCGTGAAGCTCGTATCCGCGCAGCTAAAGCAGTCTGCGCAACCTGCCCAGTTGTTGCTGCATGTCGAGCACATGCGCTCTCAGTACAAGAACCGTACGGAATATGGGGCGGACTTACCGAAGAAGAGCGCGTAGAGATCATCTCGAATGCGCGTCGAAATCGTCGTAGCGAGTATGTAACAGCTTCGTAAAAGGAAAAACTTTATTAGTCTTTAGATTGACGCATACCCCTAAAGGCAAAAAATCCCCGAGCAATTGCTCGGGGATTTTTGTTTATTTAATTGGATTAGTGGGAGTGTCCACCTGGGCCATGGCTGTGACCATGTCCATGCGCTTCTTCCTTCTTCTCTTCTGGAGTTTCGAAGACGAGCGCTTCTGTTGTTATAAACATCGCTGCAATTGATGCCGCGTTAGCAAGCGCAGAGCGCGTTACTTTCACTGGATCAATAACGCCATCTTTAACAAGATCGCCGTAGACCTCAGTTGCTGCATTGAAACCTTCATTAGATTTCATTGAGCGAACTTTAGAGACAACGACATACCCTTCATGGCCAGCGTTCTCTGCGATCCATCGAAGTGGTTCTTCGCACGCTTTACGAACGAGTCGAACACCGACTGCTTGATCGCCAGAAAGTTTGAGATCGTCATCGAGTACAGATGAAGCATGCACAAGTGCTGCGCCACCACCGACAACAATTCCCTCTTCGACTGCTGCACGAGTTGCAGAGATTGCATCTTCTAAGCGGTGCTTCTTCTCTTTCAATTCAACTTCAGTATGTGCACCAACTTTGATGACGCAGACGCCACCAGCAAGTTTTGCTAAACGCTCCTGAAGTTTTTCACGATCCCAATCAGAATCAGCGGCATCAATCTCTTTGCGAATTTCACTCACACGAGCATTAACCGCAGCCTTATCGCCTCCGCCATCAACGATGGTGGTGTGATCTTTGGTGATCACAACGCGACGAGCTTTACCCAACATATCGATCGTTACTTGATCAAGCTTCAAACCGATTTCAGTGGAGATAACTTGGCCACCAGTAAGGATCGCCATATCTTGCAACATCGCTTTACGGCGATCGCCAAAGCCAGGCGCTTTTACCGCAGCTGATGCAAAGACTCCGCGCATACGGTTCACCACGAGCGTGGAGAGCGCTTCGCCTTCAATATCGTCGGCAATAATCAAGAGCGGCTTATTGGTCTGCGCTACTTTTTCAAGTACTGGCAAGAGCTCTGGCAAGGCTGAGATCTTGTTGGCAGAGATTAGGACATACGCATCTTCCAATACCGTCTCCATGCGATCGGTATCGGTGACGAAGTACTGAGAGATATAGCCCTTATCGAACTGCATACCTTCAGTAAATTCGAGTTCCAACCCAGTGGTTGGTGATTCTTCAACAGTAATCACGCCATCTTTACCGACTTTATCCATTGCTTCTGCAATGAGTTCGCCGATTGCGCGATCTTGTGCGGAGATGGTTGCAACGTTTGCAATCTGATCCTTTGAAGAGATCTTTGTTGCGATGCTATGGAGTTTCTCCACCATTGCTGAAACTGCCTTCTCAACACCTTGCTTAATTCCCATTGGTTGTGCACCAGCTGCGAGATTGCGTAGACCTTCTTTCACCATTGCTTGCGCAAGAACAGTTGC
>RFMS01000131.1 GCA_009927575.1 Actinomycetota bacterium | reverse complement strand
CAATATATTCATCTTCGATTACTCAATGATGGTTTCTTACTAACGCCATTTCATAATATGGCGCTTGTTTCACCATATACAAAAGAGTCAGATATCGATGCTCACACAGAAGCGTTTAGAAAGATGTGCGAAGAGCTCGTCTCGGTTTAAACAGTGCGATAAAGAACATCACGACCTGATTCGGTAAATCCGATCGATGTGTAGAGATTAATCGCTGAAGAGTTAGTTTCATCAACATAGAGCAAGACCGAGTTAAGTCCCTGGTAACGGAGATGGTGAAGGCCCGCCAGTGCTATATCTTTGCCGATTCCTCTACCAGAGTATGAAGGGTCGATACCCATAATATAAATCTCACCGATGGGTTCGTGATCGTGATGGTCGTTGCTTTCACCATGGCTATGAGTATGACCGCCGTGGATCTTTGTCCAACAGAAGCCAATAATTTTTGATTGATCGATTGCGAGAAGGAATCCTCGGTCATCAAACCACGCTTCGTGAGTACGAATCGCGAGATCGTTATTTGTCCATCGACCTTGTTCGGGATGTCCAGCAAAGATTCGATTATTAAGTTTGAGCCATTCATCATTATCGATATCAAGGAGAAAACTTCTAATTGTTGTTGCGGGATTTGGAAGCGGAATGTCGTCATTGAGTGGTCGTTGCATTTGAATGACGGTGCGAACTCGGTGAAAACCATTGTGAATTGCTAAGTTCTGGGCTCCAGGTAAATCACCGTGTGACCAGAGTCGTAGGCGTTTTCCGGCTAACTCTTTAACGCGTTCCAGTAGCGCTTTGCCGTAACCACGATGTCGATAGTCGGGATGGATTACTAATTCAGCGCTGGGGCCTTCAACTTCATCGGTGGTATCTAAGTGTGCGTAGCCGACGATGGTGTCATCTGGTGAATTAATAGAAACAGTTTGAATGATGTGGGTATCGGCGCGATCACCGCCATGTCGTAAGTGGAGTAAGACGTGATCTGCAAGAGGCGGGATGCCATCATGGCTACGCGCAGCTTCAATGAGATCTAATACTTGGGATTGTGTTGCCTGATCGAGGTGGGAAAGAACTTTCACGAGAGTTGCTCGGAGAGCGATGCATCCTTGCCGTTAAGTGCGAAGCGATAACCCACGTTACGAACAGTTCCGATGATTGATTCAAATTCTGGGCCGAGTTTTGAACGGAGGCGTCGAATGTGAACATCGACAGTTCGTGTTCCACCGAAATAGTCATAGCCCCAGATTCTTGCAAAGTTGTGATCGAGTGAAAACACGACCGGGATGTTGTGCGAGGTATTTCAAAAGTTCAAATTCTTTAAAAGTTAAATCAAGTGATCGACCTTTAATTTTCGCGGTATAGCTCTTCTCATCGATTAACACTTCACCACTTCGAATTTCGCCAGATGTTGGATCTGCAGCAACTCGGAGCGCTTCAACTTTGCCGATTGCGACTCGGATTCTCGCATCTGTCTCTGCCGGGCCAGCGGTATCGAGAATGACATCATCAATTCCCCAATCAGCAGAGATCGCTGTTAATCCACCTTCGGTAGTGATTGCGATGATGGGGCAACCAACTCCGGTAGTAGTGAAGAGGCGAGCGAGCGCTTTTGATTGTGGAAGATCGCGACGAGCATCAAGGAAAACACAGTCAACTTCTGGAACATCGACTAACACAGATGATTCTGCGGGAAGAATTCTTACTGTGTGTTGAAGTAAGGCGAGCGCAGGTAATACTTCGGCGCTTGCGCCTAATGTATTTGTGAGTAAGAGAATGCGTGCCATAAGGGGTAAAGGGTACTTGAAGCAGATTGCACTCGAAAATTGGAGAAAGCCTAGACTTCGGATATGTCTCAATCACCAGTCCTCGTCGAGGAAGGCCTGACAAAGGTGCGGTCTGGCATTGTGGTGAAGTAGCGAAAGAACAGCGCGCGTTAGCAGACGGTAAAGCGTGGGCGGACTTATCACATCGAACTGTTGTGGCCGTCAGTGGCGAAGAACGATTGGCGTATTTACATGCAGTAACAACGCAACATGTAGAGAATCTGCAACCAGGAGTTTGGAAAGATGGATTGATCTTGGATGCGCAAGGACATATTGCCCATCAATTTATTCTTGTTGATGATGGAACAACAACGTTCTTGCAGGTTGATAGCGAGCGTGCACAACTGCTTATTTCTTATTTAACGAAGATGAAATTTATGATGAAAGTCGATGTACGCGATGCATCGAGTGAATTTGTTATTTTGCGAGCGCCTGGAAAGACGGATGACATTGGCGGTCCATATGCGTTAGTTCCGGTGAGTGAGAAAAAAGAAACTATTGACGCTTTTAATCAAGCAAACCTGCAAGTAGGTATGTGGGCGATTGAGGCAGAGCGAGTTGCAAGTGGCCGGGCACGAATAGGTTTAGAAACAGATCACAAATCAATCCCCAATGAATTAGGGCTACTCAACGGCGCAGTTCATATGAAGAAGGGTTGTTATCCAGGGCAAGAGACAGTGGCGAAAGTATTTAATCTTGGCCATCCACCACGTCGCTTGGTACTTCTTCACCTAGATGGCAGCGATGTGAAGATTCCTGCTCATGGCTCGCCTGTCTTTAATGGCGAAACAGAAGTGGGATTTGTTGGGACAGTGGCGCGACATTATGAGTTAGGAACTATTGCGTTAGCGATTATTAAACGAACTGTGCCCGCGAATGCAACGCTACATGTTGAGGGAATTCCAGCGTCACAAGAGATACTTGTGCCGGTTGAGTAATGCGATTGATCGTTAAGTAGAATCACCTAATGGAAATTCTCACCACAATTCTGCTCATTCTTGCGTGCGTTGGTGTGGGGTTAGCGTTAATTGGCCAAGGAATGAAATCACTTCGATCTCTGCGACGAACAACGAGTAAAGGACAGAGTTAATGGCATTTGTTATCCCAGAAGGCTTACATCCAGATCTCATGCCGTTGGCGTGGATGGTGGGAACGTGGCGCGGGAAAGGCCATGGTGAGTATCCAGGAATTGAGCCATTCCAATTCGCTCATGAAGTGACTTTTAATCATGACGGTCGCGCCTTTCTGACTTATTTTTCACGATCCTGGATCATCGATGACAATAACGAGATCATCAAGCAATCGGCATCAGAGACTGGTTTCTGGCGAGTTTCTGGTGAGAAGAAGTTAGAAGTATTAATTTCTCATAGCACTGGAATTACTGAAGGTTGGGTTGGAATGTTTGATGGACCAAAGATTCAGTTAGTAATGGATCAAGGGTATTCAGCGCCAACAGCGAAAGTTGTTAATGAAGGTCAACGGTTATACGGCTTAGTCGAAGGTGAACTCTTCTTCGCGTATGACATGGCGTACGGTGACCACAAACTACAAGCGCATGTGTGGTCGACGATGCCACGGTCTAATAATTAGTCTTCAGTTTTAGCGATGAATTCTGTGTTAACGGTGATAGGTACGTTTCGCTGGAGTAAACGCAGTGAATTGCGAAGCGGATGTCATTGAAGTATTGATTTCAATACTTAATGTGCCATCGCTATTTACTTGAATACCTACAACACCAATTGTTTGACCAGCAGAGAGCGTGTAACCAACTGCCCAAGCAGCTTTTGTGCCATCCACTCGTGCAGCTGATCCAGCAGGTTCAGTCGGCGAAGCAGTGACAAGTTTGTAGGCAACAAGGCCGCTACTTGCAGTTAATTTATCCGGTGCCGGAGCGCTTCCTTCGATGACCATCATCGCTTGCTTGAAATCACCATTGGGATCAGTAAACCAACCTGCAGAGAAGATCCACTTAGCGTTATCAACTTCGTGTGGTGCGATTGCCAAGTGGCTCCATGGATAACCATTCTTTCCAGCAGGAGCGCCATAAACCGGAGATGTTGAATTGAGAATATTTGAATCAAGTTGTCCGCCGTAACCATTTGTTCCGGCAAGGAACCAATTACCGCTCGCAGTACCTGCGACATCCCAGTCAATCTTTCCTGAAGTTGTACTTCCCTTGCGTTGAAGTTGATCGGCCATCGCAGAGCGAATTGTTGGGGTGAAATATTGCAAGTAATCAGTGGTGTATGGCTTCCATGCATCACCTGTTAAATAGGCAAAAGGATTAACAAATCCGCTCAACCAACTGTTGCCATCGAAGGTATTGAAATCAAGTGGGTTATCGCGCTGTTGGCCAAATTCTTGACCGGCCTTATCGCCACCATCGGTCGGAGAATTTCGTTTGTGGAAGTTTGCTTGAGTAGCTTGCAAGCACTCCAGAAATTTTATTGAGAACCATGTAGACGGTGTAAAGATTGCAATCATGGCGAATAACAACACGAAGTGTTTTAAGCGAATTGCCTAAGGTGCTCACTTCAACGATGGTGCCATCAGCCGGTGCAGTGACGGAAACAAAGTCGCTATCGCTTACCGATGATGGTGATTTAGCGAGAACTTTTAAACCTAAATAGGCGTGATCGATAGGAGTAACGTGATCGCCAATCATTGCGCCATAAGGAATTGTTGGTGCGAGTTGATCGAGTGGAACAACTGGACTGGTGAATGAAACTGAATTCGCTCGACATGTTGTCTCTTTAGCATTGGGATCGCTAATTGCTTGTGGGAGTGATGGATACCAAGCAGGGCGTGAAGTCCAACCACTGCTGGTAGCGCCGGTGCATCAGTTGAAATTGGCCATGCGTATTTACCATTTCGACAGACAAGTGTTTGACCTGAAGTTGTCAGCGTAAGCG
>RFMS01000133.1 GCA_009927575.1 Actinomycetota bacterium | reverse complement strand
GGTGGGTTAAGTGAAGCGGCGCTTGCAAATACTCCAGATAAACCGCTGGGAATTTCGGAGCGAAAAGAATGGGGTGATAAGAAACCAACGTCGCTTGCTGCAAATTGCAGTGGAAAACATGCCGGAATGGTTGTTACTGCGGCAGTAAATGGTTGGGATGTAGGAAGTTACAAAGAGCCAGACCATCCATTACAGATCGCTTGTCGTGAAGAGCTAGAAAAATTAAGTGGCGAGAAAATTTCAACAATTGCAGTTGATGGATGCGGTGCACCTTTGTTTGCACTCTCGTTTCAGTGGTTTAGTGAAGGCAATTCATCAATTGCTGGTTTCAAGCGATCCCATTCATCAACGAGTTGCTCACGCATGTAGAAAATATCCAGAGATGGTTTCTGGCGCAGGACGATTACCAACTGTTGCGATGCAGAAAGTTAATGGCTTATTTGTTAAAGATGGCGCTGAAGGTGTGATGGTTGCAGGGCTTGAAAGTGGCGAGACAATTGTGTGGAAGATGAGTGATGGATCGCAACGCGGTGCAGGAGCGCTCTTAAGTGCTGCTCTCGAGCATCTCGGTATCGCTATCGAATTTGAGCGTGAAAATGTGATGGGCGGCGGCCAAGTTGTAGGAGAAATTCGCGCGAGTAAACTCGTGCGCTATGTCGAGTAAATCCACCAAAGCCAATCGCGTTGCGACGCTGATGGTGCATACCTCGCCGCTAGAGCAGGCAGGTATCGGTGATGCCGGTGGAATGAATATTTATGTTGTTGAGAGCGCAAAGAAAATGGCGGCATCTGGAGTTGAAGTAGATATCTTCACTCGATCAACAAGATCAGGTTTGCCGGAAATTGTAGAGCTTGCGCCGGGTGTCAATGTTCGCCATCTTGAAGCCGGTCCATACGAAGGAATTTCCAAAGATGAATTGCCATCGCAATTATGTGCGTTGACATCATCGTTTATGCATGTGGAAGCGCGTTTTCCGCGCGGATATTACGACGTGATTCATTCGCATTACTGGATCTCGGGCCAACTTGGATGGATGGTCTCTGAGCGAACGGGAATTCCATTAATTCACACGATGCATACGATGGCAAAGGTAAAGAATTTATCGCTTGCCGAAAATGAATCGCCAGAACCAAACACACGCGCAATTGGTGAAGAGCAAGTTGTTCGTGCATCAAAAGCGTTGATTGCAAATACTGATGCGGAAGCGGCGGCGCTGGTTTCGTTATATGGCGCATGTCCGGATGATGTGTATGTCGTTGCGCCAGGAGTTGATCTGGCAACGTTCAAGATTGGTCCGGGAAAGAAAGTAACGCGCGAGAAACTCAATATTGCGCCAGATGCGCTTGTATTAACTTTCGTGGGACGTATTCAGCCACATAAAGGTCCGGATGTTTTAATTCGTGCAGCGGCAGAGATGGTGAAACATTCACCGTTCTTGCGAGCGAAATTAGCGGTACTCATTATTGGTGGTGCATCAGGAAATGGCGCTGAAGAACCAGAACGACTTAAAGCGCTAACAAAGTTTCTTGGTGTGGAAGACATTGTTCATTTCATGGCGCCAGTTCCGCGCGCTGATTTGCCGGATTGGTATCGGCTTCAGATTTGGTTGTGTGCCTTCATATAGTGAATCGTTTGGTTTAGTTGCGCTTGAGGCGCAAGCATGTGGAACTCCGGTTGTTGCAACGGCAGTTGGTGGACTTCGCACAGCAGTAGCAGATGGAATTTCTGGCTCTTTAGTTGATGGCCATGATCCGCGGGCATGGAGCGCAGTGATCTCACGGCTTCTTGTTGAGCCACAACGTCGAGTCTTGTTGTCGATGGGCGCAGTGGAACATGCGTCAAAGTTTGGTTGGGATGC
>RFMS01000147.1 GCA_009927575.1 Actinomycetota bacterium | reverse complement strand
GTTCTCGTAACCGCTCATGGCAATTCATTGCGCGCGTTGGTGAAACATTTGGATGGCATTTCTGATTCCGATATTGCCGAACTAAACATTCCAACGGGCATTCCATTGGTTTATGAACTCAATGATGCGATGTCACCGGTGAAAAAAGGTGGCGAGTATTTAGATCCAGAAGCAGCAGCATCCGCGATTACTGCGGTTGCAAATCAGGGAAAGAAGTAACTACTTCGTCGCGGTAGGTGAGGGGCTCGCTGATGGAGCGACGATCTCGCCACCAACATCGGCAAGTTCACCAGAACGTTCGCGCACGAGCGCATTAACTTTCACTGAGCCAGCTTTTGCGAATCGAATCTCAACTACGACGTTGCTACCAATTGGAGCACCGAGAGTTGGAACTGAAACTTGTGCGTTTGCGGATGCGCCAGCGAAATTGACTGGCGAATTGACATCGAGGTTCTTCTTACCTGCATAGGTAGCGACTTGATAATTAATTCCGATGACTTCAATCGCATCTGATTCACCAGCTGAATTCACAATAGAACCAACAAGAGTTCCAGAACCGTCTGCTTGAGCAACAACCATGATGTGGCGAACTTTGATTGTGCCAGCATCAGCTTCGGCACCATCAGTTACTTGACGAATCTTCGACGTTGGTGCATTTAAACCTGCACCACAACTTGTGATTGTTAATGAAAGCGAAAGAGTTGAAAGTGCAATTGCGAATTTCTTTTTTGCGGAAATCGTCATTGGCGCATTTTAGGGTAATGGCCCGTTTTTCAGCGCCAATGGCTGGTTTTAGGAGGGGTAGCTCAACTTTGATAGGTCAGAGGTGGCTGGTAGAATTAACCCTCTTGCTCCCGATCTCCCCTCTCAGCACCATCAGAGGCTGTCAAGAAAGGCAACAATGACATTCAAAGTTGGCGAAACCGTTGTTTATCCTCACCACGGAGCGGCTCTCATCGAAGCGATTGAGACTCGGACAATTAAGGGCGAAGAGAAGATTTACTTAGTTCTCAAAGTGGCCCAAGGTGATTTAACGGTAAGAGTTCCAGCAGAGAATTGTGATCTAGTCGGAGTACGTGACGTTGTTGATTCAGCAGGTTTAGATCGAGTATTCGGTGTTCTTCGTCAGCCATATACAGAAGAACCAACAAACTGGTCACGTCGCTATAAAGCAAACCTCGAAAAATTAGCATCTGGTGATGTCATTAAAGTTGCAGAAGTTGTCCGCGATTTATATCGCCGCGATCTTGATCGTGGTCTTTCTGCTGGCGAGAAGCGAATGCTCGCAAAAGCAAAATCAATTTTGATCTCTGAATTGGCACTCGCTGAGCACACTGACGAAGCAAAAGCCGAGTCCATTCTCAACGAGGTACTCGCCTCCTAATTGGCTCAAATGTGAGCCAGTCGAACCCACGCACCGCAGCGATTATTGCTGCAGCAGGAATGGGACACCGACTTGGTGCGCAAATTCCAAAAGCGCTCGTCCAAATAAATGGCGTATCGCTTTTAGAACGCGCGTTTACTGCACTTTCACCAGTCGTCGATGAGATTGTTATTACTGCGCCGCAAGGATTTGAAGAGACATATCGAAAATTAGTCGGCGAGAGCGCAACTGTTATTACAGGTGGCGTTTTACGTAGCGATTCTGTGCGGTTAGCGGTCAATTCGCTCTCACCATCGGTGAGCTGTGTATTGGTTCATGATGCTGCTCGAGCGCTTGCATCGAGTGAACTTGCTTCGAGAGTTCGCGATGCTGTGATGGCTGGTGAATCTGCAGTGATTCCAACGCTTTCAGTTATCGACACCATTAAGGAAGTTGGTCGCGATGGATATGTGCGCGCAACTCCTGATCGATCATCACTAGCAATAGTTCAGACTCCGCAAGGATTTGATAAATCAGTACTCCTTCGCGCTCATGAAGCAAGCGAAGATGCCACTGATGATGCTGCGCTCGTTGAAGCGCTGGGTATCAAAGTAAAAACAATCACGGGCGAGGCTCGGCAATGAAAATTACAACGCCAGAAGATATTTCAACTGCGATGCAATTCCTTGATGGTTCAGCAACAACTTGTTGACTGGTATTGGAACTGATGCGCACGCCTTTTCACATGATCCTCACGTGAACTGTGGTTAGCGTGTTTGAAGTGGGAGAACGAAATTGGCGTTGATGGTCATTCGGATGGCGATGTTGCAGCGCATGCAGTTTGTGATGCGCTCTTTGCGGCCACTCAATTAGGTGATCTTGGTTCTAATTTTGGAACATCGGATCCAAAGTACGCAGGCGCTTCTGGTGAAAAGTTATTAAAAGAGACGCTGCAGAGAATTACCGCTAAAGGTTTTGCGATTGCAAATGTGTCAGTACAAATCGTTGGCAATCGACCCAAGATTGGACCGCGTCGCGCAGAGGCAATCGCTGCGCTTTCAAGCGCACTTAATGGCGCAACCGTTTCAGTAACCGCAACAAGCACTGATGGTTTGGGCTTTACTGGTGAAGGAAAAGGGCTTTCTGCGATAGCTATCGCTAGTGTTTTTCAGGTTTCTCGGTAGTCGGAAATAGAATCGCGCCATGTCATCTCTCAAGAGGTCTTCACTCGCTTTATATGACACAGCGACTCGCTCTGTTCGTGAGTTTGTGCCCATTAAAAAAGGTGAAGTTTCAATCTATCTCTGTGGTGCAACTGTTCAAGCAGAGCCTCATATCGGACATATACGTAGCGGCGTAAATTTCGACATTCTTCGTCGTTGGTTAACTGCATCTGGTCTTCAGGTGACATTTATTCGAAACGTCACAGATATTGATGACAAGATTTTGCATAAAGCGATTCATGAAGAGATGGAGTGGTGGGCGCTTGCCATGAAATATGAGCGCGCTTTTTCGAATGCATACGCAGCGCTCAACGTACTTCCACCAACGTATGAACCACGAGCAACTGGCACATCACTCAATGATTGAGTTGATGGCGAAACTTATTGACAACGGCAGCGCATATGCGCCAGGAAATGGCGATGTGTATTTAGAAGTTCGAAAATTAAAACGTTATCTCACGCTCTCGCATCAGAAATTAGATGATCTCAAACCAGCTGGCGACGCAGATGAAACATATAAAAAAGATCCACGAGATTTTGCGTTATGGAAAGCGGCAAAACCGGGCGAACCATCGTGGCCAACGCCATGGGGAGCAGGTAGACCAGGTTGGCATTTGGAATGTTCTGCGATGGCACATGCGTATCTGGGTGAAAGTTTTGATATTCATGGCGGTGGTTTGGATTTAGTTTTCCCACATCACGAAAATGAAATTGCCCAATCAGAGGCAGCTGGCTATGGCTTTGCGAAATTATGGATGCATAACGCATGGGTGACAGCGTCGGCGAGAAGATGAGTAAATCATTAGGTAATTCACTCCAAGTTAAAGAGATTTTAAAGAAAGTACGTGGCGCTGAACTTCGGTGGTATTTAGGAAGTGCTCACTATCGATCGATGTTGGAATTCTCCTTTGAAGCGCTAGAAGAATCTGCTGTTGCGTATCGACGAATTGAAAACTTCCTTAAGCGTGCAGGTAACCATGAGCCAATCATTGATTCAAAATTTGCTGATCTAATGAATGATGATTTAGCGGTACCGCAAGCGTTAGCGCTAGTTTCAGAGTGGCTCTCGCAAGGAAATACTGCGCTGACACATGGCAAGAGCGCTGATGTGGCAAGCGCTGCAGCAAAAATTCGTGGCGTGCTTACAGTGTTAGGCTGTGATCCGTTTGATGCTGCATTTGCAGCAAGTGAAAATTCTGAACTTACTCAAGCAATTGATGGGTTAATTTCGTTACTTCTTGAACAACGAGAAGCGGCGCGTTCCCGCAAAGATTTTGCGGCAGCTGATGCGATTAGAGATCGCATTAGTGGAATGGGAATAACTGTTGAAGATACGCCAGAAGGGCCGCGTTGGTCGCTATGAGAGATAATTCAAGAGCTGGTAATAAGGGCAATAACAAAAGCGGTAAACAACAACGCCGCGGTTTGCGCGGTCGTGGGCCAACTCCTAAAGCTGAAGATCGTCCGTATCACAAAGCTGCGAAACGAAAAGCCGGCAAACCTGGAAAACCAGAACGTCGCAGAGAAGATTCACGAACTGATTCACGCCGTGGTGAACGTAATGATCGCCGTGGTGAACGTAATGATCGTCGCGATAACCGTCGCCCACAACAACGAGGCTTTGATAAACGGAAACAAGAACGAGAAAAAACTTACGTCGATACCATCGCAGGTCGAAATACTGTGGTTGAAGCGCTCCGCGCCGGAATTCCTGCTCGCGAATTAGTTGTTGCAGTGGGTGTGGATGTCGATGATCGTCTCACCGAAATCATGCACCACGCTCAAAAATCTCAATTACCAGTGCGAGAAGTTCCGCGTGGAAAATTGGAAGCGTTAACAGGTATTGCGAGCCATCAAGGCGTTGCGCTCATTGTTAAGCCATTCCAATATTCATCACAGAAAGAAATTTTCCAGCGCGCAAAATCGCCAGCGCTATTTATCGCAGTTGATGGTGTTACCGATCCGCGAAATATCGGTGCGATTGTTCGATCTGCTGCAGCATTCGGTGCAGATGGCCTCATCATTCCGGAGCGACGAAATGCGAGCATTACGGCAACAGCATGGAAAGCATCAGCGGGTGCGGCGGCTCGGTTACCGATTGCACAAGTAACCAATCTTGCTCGAGCAATTGATGATGCGAAAGAGTATGGATGTTTTATCGTCGGACTCGATGGTGAGAGCGAAGAAACTATTGATTCCATGGATATTGCGACAGAACCATTGATGGTTATTGCCGGCAGTGAAGGAAAAGGCTTATCGCGCCTTGTTCGAGATAAGTGTGATCTGGTTGTATCAATTCCAATGCAACGAAGCGTCGAGTCACTTAATGCAAGTGTCGCGATGTCGATTGCGTTGTATGAAATAGATAAGAAACGCTCCCGCTAGAGGTTACATAACAATGTTTACCCGTTTTATCGCTCTCGGAGATTCGATGACTGAGGGAATGTCGGATGAGCAGATCAATGGGAAATATCGTGGGTGGGCTGATCGCGTTGCCGATGTACTTGCCGAAGGAAATCCCAACTTTACGTATATGAATTTAGCGATACGTGGAAAATTGGTTGGCCAAGTTGC
>RFMS01000116.1 GCA_009927575.1 Actinomycetota bacterium | reverse complement strand
TTGCTTTCATTTCATGCAGGAGCAAATGATGTGCTTCGACCGAAATACAACCCTGAGTCTGTGATTGAAGAGTATTCAGAGACAGTTCGATTTCTTGCAAAATCTGGTGCGCAGTTAATGCTCTTCTGTGTTCTTGAAGATACCGGCGAGAAAACTAAACGAGCGAAGATTTGGCAGGAGCGATTCAAAGTATTTAACGAAAATGTTCGAGCCATGGCGGACGAAGTTGGCGCAATTTTGCTCGATCCCAATCACGATTCTTTCTGGCGAGATCCACGATTTATTGCTTCGGATAAATTACATCTCAATGCCGAAGGCCACCGTCGAGTTGCACAAGGTGTTTTAGAGAGACTTGGAGCGCCACACGATCCAGATTGGCGCAGACCACTTACTGGAAGAGCGCGACCAATAGCCCCAATTCGCATTGCGAAAGATCTCTGGTGGTTTTTAACATTCGGAATTCCGTGGATCATTCGACGATTACGTGGACGTTCATCAGGAGATGGTCGAAGTGCTAAATATGAAACTCCGATTAAGTGGCCATCTCGAAATACACATTAATTAAACGAACAACTTAAATTTGGACCGCGCTCCACTGCCAGCTGTAAACGCCAGGTTTAATTCGATATTTGTCGAGCGTATCTGGGCCACACGATGCGGTGCCCACTCCGCGATGGATTGCATCAATAGTGACAACAGTATTACCGGATGGTTGAACATCAACGTGATGTGATGCATCGGCAAGATCGCCAGAACGCATTGGAGTAATTGTTACTTGTCGTGGTTTATCAAGGTGGATGTAAAGTCCATGGCCAGCTGAATCTGTCACGGTAAACCAACGAACATCGGCGCGGCCACCATTTTCTTGAGGTTTCACGTACGGAACATAATTTTCATTAACAGATGAACTCCACTTATGGATTCGGCCAATTTTTCGATCGGGATATGTCTCCATTGGCCCTGCACCAAATATTGTTGAGAATGCGAGCGAGCTCGCTAATTCAAAGTTTGTTCCGATACGCGCTACATCATTAAGTTCCTTAGGAAGAACTACTTTTTCTGTGACGCGTAATCCGTTATCAATCCGTTCGATGGTTTGTGTATGTGAAATGGTGATACCACTTCCGGTCTGCCAGGTATGCGTGAGAGTTGTCGACGATTGAGAATCTTTCTTTGAACTCTTAATGCGTTTAAGGTTTCGCAGACCCCATTCGTTCCAATGGTCTGCCATATGACCGATCTGATCATTGTCAGTTGGCGCGCGCCAGAGCGTTAGTTGTGGCGGTAGTACACCCTGCGGAAGTTCAATCTCATTGTGTGTGTTAACGAAATCTCGACCAGAACCTTTTGCTTTCAATTTCGGAAGTGGCTTGCTTGGAAGTTGGTGTTGCGACCAAGCAACTTCAAATCGTTGTTGCGCCCATGGCGTGCTCTTAGCAAGCGTGAGTGAGAACGTAATAAATGCTTCACCTAGAACATCTCTTCGGCGAAGCGCTGGCGATTTCACGGTAAACGTGTTCTTTGCTCGAGCTTTTACTCGAGGAAGTTTTACTTGGCCTTTATCGATTAATTCGCCATTTGCGTGTATCGCCCATGAGAGTTCAAAAGCGCTTAAATCATTGAAAAATTGCCGGTTCAATAGTGAGAATTTGCCGTTAGCCATCGCAGTGATTTCTATTGGCGATGCGATCTGTTTCATCTCGTTGAGCGCAGGTTTTGGTGAACGATCCGGGAAGAACATGCCATCACAACAGAAGTTGTTATCGTGAATTGTTTCGCCAAAGTCACCACCGTATGCAGAGCGAGTGGTGCCATCTGGCATTACTTGATCAAGCCCGTGATCCCAAAACTCCCAGATAAATCCGCCTTGTAGACCTGGCGTGGAGTGAATGACCTCCCAATATTCGGCGAGTGTGCCGTTGCTATTACCCATCGCATGCGAGTACTCACACATGATGAGCGGGCGATCAACTTTCTTTGATAACCCATACGATTTAATGTTTCGAATTTCGGGATACATCGGACAGACCACATCAGAAAGTTCGTGGCCTTTGGTCCATTGAGTGCGAATAGCGCCTTCGTAATGGAGTGGGCGAGTGGGATCGAAGTGTCCTAACAAAAGCAGCTGCTGCGTAATGATTAAAGCCAGCGCCAGATTCATTTCCAAGCGACCAGAAAATTACGCTGGGGTGATGGATGTCGCGCTCCACCATTCGTGCAACGCGATCGACAAATGCGACTAAATATTTCTGATCGTTACAAATGCTGTCTTGGAATGCATGAGATTCAATATTTGCTTCGCCAACTACATAGAAACCTAACTCATCACAGAGATCAAGAAATGCAGGATCGTTTGGGTAGTGAGAAGTTCTTACTGCGTTGAAATTCCATCGCTTAAGTTCTAGGAGATCACGACGCATATCATCACGAGTAAGCACTCGACCAGTATTTTTATTGAAGTCATGGCGATTAATTCCGTAAATGATTACTCGTTTGCCATTAACTAATAGATCTTTTCCGACGATGCGAACATCACGGAAACCAACTTTCTGGGTGGTGAGTTCGGCGACTCGACCTGTGGGATCAACTAATTCATACGTAACGCTGTAAAGCGCAGGATCTTCTGCGCTCCACGGATGGATATTGGGAAGTTCAATCTCCCACTCGGCATAGCCAGGGTGAGGCGGATCCATTTGAGCAAGAATGGGTTTGAGATGGGCTGGTGCACCGTTTTCCCAATATGAACCTTGGAAAACTGCATCACTGACTGCTTTCTGTTCTGGTGTTTTATGGAGCCAATCTGCACGGATAGCACTTTGGAAAGTCTTTGAAACTTTCTTTGCCTTGGTATCTGCAACGTGAGCGCGCAACGTCCAACCAATAAAACTCTCGCCATCAATGCTGTTAATCGATGCGCGAATTCGTAGCGTTCCAGTTTTGCCATCTTTTTTCAGCCCTGGCGTTGCATAAAGTCGCTCGATAAATACTTTTTCAGTCGCAAAGATTTTTACTGAACGTGGTAGCCCGCCGTGCCACCATTGATCTTGATCTTCAATAAACGTTGCATCAGACCATTTCACGACCGTCAAACGAATAATATTTTCGCCAACTTTTGCGAAATTAGTAATGTCGAATTCTGAAGCTAAATGAGAGTCTTTCCCCATTCCAACGTCGCGTCCATTAATTGATACCGTGACGACCGACTCAAAACCACCAACATGGAGCACAACCCTGCGCTTCTCCCAATCTTTTGGGAGCGTGAAATTTCGTTCATACACTCCGGTCGGATTTTTATCCGGAACACGAGGTGGCATCGTGCCAAATGGCATATTGGTATTTGTGTAAATCGGTGCATCGTTATATTTCGATACGCCATCGCGAATAGTCCACAAGCCAGGAACTTGTTCGTCATACCAGCGGCGATCGCATTCGGCTTCGGGATGATCTAAAAGTTGAAAGCGCCATGTGCCATCGAGTGAGATCGTTGCTAAGTGCTCGATATTGAGCATGGGGAGACGATTGATAGAAGTTGTCTCAGGGCTCTCCCAATACCGACCGCGCATGACAGGAAAGTCTGCCAGAGAAATTAAAGGTCGTACGCCTTGGTTGCGATCTCGCTTCGTTTTCTTCGGTATCGCTCGGAAGCTTCTGTGATGAGATGCTCAAATCGACGAGGCGCTCTGACATATGCGCGCAGTTCATTAACATCGGTTGTTTCCGAAAAAATCGGCGAGCCAGTTATCGGCGGAGTATCGATGCGGTGTGGGAATAGTGCACGGTAAGAGAGACCTATTTTCTCAAGAAGAAAAACTGCAAAATGTTTTGCAGCTCCAATTGGTCCGCGCGCAAGTATTGAGAGCGTTGAGTGGAGTGGAACTGTGGCGCCAGAAATCACTTGCGCTGCGCGATGTGGTTGAGAAAGAGCGAGAAGAAAATCTGCGATTTCGGCTGCGCCAGTTGTCGCAGGAAGCGTGCACATTTATCAGAAAGTGATTTTCTTAATTCCGGATTCTGGAGTTTTCGCACCGTTGTTTCGATATCGGCGAGATCTGCTTGATTAGCCATCAGCGCGCAACCGTAATCAGCGCACCATCGAGCGCGAGTTTCTTGATCATCTGTTCCGCGAATATTGGAGACAAAAACTGTTGGTACACCTGCGGCAGGTAATTCATGAACTCCGTTATAACCAGCTGCACAAATTCCAGCATCAAATGCATGGAGAAGATCGGCGAGTGGAAAATATCGAACTACCTTGAGATCAAGCCCGTCCGGAGCAAGTGAATTACCAGCTTTATCTTTCGGATCTTTTGTGAGAACCACTTGTACATCTTTCCAGCCAAGTAATCCTCTAAGGGCCGCTGTCATTTTGTGATTGACGTCAGCATCGCCAGTTCCTAATTGCACAAGGACAGCAGGACGGTCAGGATCAAGACCAAGAATTTTTCTTGCTGCACTTTTTTCGAGCGCTCGTTCGCTTCGATAGAGCGAAACAGGTGCGACGAGTTTTGCTTCCTTTCGCTTCGAGGTTGGACCATGATCGTATTCACGAGCGTAATCACCTGGTTCGACGACATAATCCATGATTCGAGATTGCAGTCCAAGGACAAAACGTTGTGGCTTTTTCTGCCACAAACCACGGCGAATCCATACCAACGTTAAATCAGGTTTTGCTAATTTGGCTGCAAGTACTCCTGGATAAGGAACAACGCCATCAAAGGTAAGAATTGTTGCGCCAGTTTCTTCAACAAGCGCAAGGATGCGATCGCGTAAATATCGATCCCATTTTTGTCGAGGCATTAAGCCACGATCTCGACCTGGAATATATTCAGCAGGGATACCGGTCGCAGAAGGAATTTCAGCGACCGCGCTCGCCATTGAAACAATGATGGGATGTGCGCGATCTTTTAACGCTTCACCAATTGCAGTTGCGCGCGCTAAGTGACCCATACCAATTCCATTACTTGTTGCGAGAATGATGGTGGGGCGCATATGGCGAGGTTACCGTGAGATACTTTCGCAATGAGTGCACACGAGCAGATAAATGGCGCTTCTGTTGAAATCACACATTTTCTTGAGTGGGATGAAACTGATGCGGCTGGCCATCAACATTACGCAAGCATCTTTGGCTGGGTGGAAGCCTGCGAATCTGCTCTCTATAGAAAGTTAGGTCTGCCGTCTACTCTCTTTGGCCAGATCCCCGAGTTAAAGTTGAAATGCAATATCGCCGAAGAATATTTTTCGGTGAAGAGATTCGATCAACTCTCAAAGTTGTTCGAGTAGGTAATTCATCAATGGAGTTTGCATTTACAGCATTTGTGGGAAGCGAGTTAGCTGCCGAAGGAAGTTACATCATCGTCCATTCGCCAAGTAAAGAAGCTGGTTCTCAACCATGGCCACCAGAGTGGAAGAATAAGTTTCTCGGTAATTAACCTTTAAGAACTGCGTCAGCGACCATTGCACCGCTTCCGCCGCCAACTCCACCACCAGGCCACGTTCCAGAACCACAGATAAATAGCCCACTAATCGGTGTTCGATGGCGCGACCATGAAGGCGTTGGTCGCAAGAAGAAGAATTGTGCTGGATGGTGGCTACCACCAAGTGAATCGCCTTTAATTAAATTGGCGTTATATCGCTCTAAATCTTTAGGCGTAGTACTTTGCGCGCAAGTATTTTTCCTTTGTTCCTGGCGCATAACTTTCAATAATGGACATCACGCGATCTGCGTAGCGTTCACCAATCTCATCCCATGATGTGCCGGATATTTCGTTTGATGCATCGCCAGTGATATCAAGTGGAAGGACACGCACTTGAATCCATAAAACATGTTTTCCTTCAGGTGCACGAGATGGATCAGTCAACGTAGGTTGTCCGACAACAAGAGTTGGCGTTGTCGGAAGTTTTCCAGCAGCTGCTTGGGTATACGCCATCGCCATGTCATCGACATAAGGTGCGATATGAACATAGTTAAAACCGCGCGCTTCTTCTGCTTTCCATGAAGGAAGTTCACTCATCGCACAATGAATCATCATCGTGCCAAGCCCGGGTCGGAATTTAGTTACTTCATTAACTTTTTCATTATTTCGTTCATGGCTTCCTAGAAGCGCAGGAATAAGTGCCGGATTCACATTGGCAATCACCTTGTATGCCGCAATAAATTCTTGCCCAACTTTGACTCCGACAACTTTGTCATTGGTGGTTTCAATTGATGTGACGCGAGATGATGTTCGAATCTCGCCACCTTTCTCTTTGATAACAGCAGCAAGTGCGTTGATGATTGTGGCTGCGCCACCTTTTCCAATCACCATGCCAAATTCTTGGCCACCAATTGATTCCAGAAATGAAAAGAGCGCGCCACCAGAAATATCTGGCGAGTAATCCAAATGCATGCCCCATGTTGCAGCGAGCGCTTTTGTTTCTGGGTGAACGAAATATTCATCGGTAAATGCGCGTGAGGATTGAAGGAGAAGACGAATGAGTTGGAAGAGACCATCAGTGCCAATTGCTCGCCATGTTTTATAGAGCGAACGAGCTGCTTTCCATGATGGAAGTTCAGCGCCAAGAAGTGGGAAGGATGTGGTGCAAATTTTCCAAGAAGTGCAGTTAAGTTCTGCCACGCTTCAACATCGTTTGGGGCGATTTTCTTCAGCGATGCAATATTTGCTTCGCGATCCATGCGAATGCCGAGTGATTTTCCGTCCGGAAAAACAGAACAGAAAGGTTGAGCCGAAGGAACAAATTCCAAACCATGGCGCATCAAGTCGTCCTTTAACGCTGCCATTATCGGACCGCCTGCGAAGAGACTTAAATTTGTTGCAAAGAGATCATGTTTAAATCCAGGAAGTGTCACTTCCTCAGTTCGAACGGCGCCACCGCATTTCTCATTTGCTTCAAGTACAAGCACGCGTTCGCCTTTTGCTGCGAGGAGCGCTGCTGAACCGAGTCCATTGACTCCGGAGCCGATAACAATCACGTCGTACGAAGCGTCGTGAGAGCTTTTGTATGAATTCGCCATGTGGGGATATTCCCATGCCTGCTTTATAGACTCAAGGAGTTTGGTGCGGTTAAATCGCGTTATGACAGAGAACACCACTTACGACTCCATCATCATCGGTTCCGGAATTAATGCGTTGGTCGCCGGCGCTGTGCTTTCAAAATCTGGTTGGAAAGTTCTGATCTGCGAACGCAACGATCAACCAGGAGGCGCAATTCGAACAAGCACCACTGCGACGTTGCCTGGTTACACCCATGAATTGTTATCGAGTTGGCATCCACTTTTTGTCGGTGGACCTGCCTATGCAGAGCTAAAAGATGATCTTGAAAAACGCGGACTTGATTACAAGAACACAACAACGCCTACAGGTGTTGTCTGTAACGATGGTTCAGCAATTCTTTCAACAGATCCGGCAGCAACTGCACAAGAGATGGAACGACTTGGTGACGGTGCAAATTGGTCACAGATGATGCAAGAGTTTGGTGGAAAGATTGATCTCGCATTCGGTGTACTTGGCGCAGATTTTTGGCGTACTACATCACTGAATTTGGCGAAAACTGCTCGTAAACGATTAGGAACTCGTGGGCTGATTGCACAAGGTGCGGAAATGTTAGAACCAGCAGCGCCGTGGCTCGATCGAACATTTAACTCGGAAGTGACGAAATCACTTCTTGCACCATGGGCGCTCCACAATGGTTTAGGGCCAGATGATGCAAGCAGTGCATTTATTACAAAAGTATCGGCGCTGCAATTGCATTTGGCGGAATGCCAATCCCAGTTGGTGGTGGCGTGAAGTTAGTAGAAGCGCTCTCGGGGATTATTACTGATGCAGGCGGAAAGATTTTAACTAAGGCCGATGTTGCCAAAGTAAATACGGTGCGCGGAAAAGCAACTGGCGTCACGCTCGCGGATGGTCGAACTTTTGCGGCAAACAAATCAGTCATTGCATCGGTAACGCCACAAGCGTTGTATCAAAAACTTATCGCCCACGAAACTGTTCCAGCAGAGGTTTCGGCTTCAGCAAAAGCGTATCGATATGGTCGCTCAGCGATTCAAATTCATTTAGCGCTCTCAGAACCACCACAATGGAAAGCCGATGCTCGACTTAAAGATGTGGCAATCGTGCACATTGTTGATTCAATGAATTCGCTCTCTGAATCAGTCAATGCGGCAAATCGTGGTTATCTACCGAAGCGACCAACAATCGTTGTGGGTCAACCGACAACGATGGATCCATCTCGTGCACCTGCCGGTGCATCAATCTTGTGGATTCAATTACAAGAAAACCCACGCGTCATCAAAGGTGATCTTGCAAATGAAATCGATCCAGGTGATGGTTCATGGAACGAAGAGCGATTAAATAAATATGCGGATCGCGTTCTCGCTCAGATTGCAGAACAAATTCCCAATTTGTACTCAGCGATTAAAGCAAAAGTTGTTTTGGGACCACGGGAAATTGAAGCGATGAACGCCAATTTAGTTGGTGGCGATCCTTATGCAGGTGATTGTCGCGTTGATCAATATGCGCCATGGCGACCACTGAGTGCGGCGACGGGCCATAAAACTCCAGTAGAAAATCTCTGGCATATCGGCGCTTCCACTCACCCTGGACCTGGATTAGGCGGGGGTTCTGGCTATCTCGTTGCGAAGCGTTTAACCACTCCAACCAAACTCGAGCAATTAAAAGAGCGAGTGAAAGGCAAGAAGTAAAAAATAAAATGTAAATAAAAAAACCCGCCTCTCGGCGGGTTTTTTTATTAGTAGCTGTTACTTAGTGACGAGCGCCAATACGCGGCAAGGGCTTCCTGAACCTTTAACAATCTTCAAAGGTGCAGCAATCACAATTGCGCCTGTTGTTGGCAACTTATCAATATTGCGAAGTTGTGTGAGGCCGTACTTGTTATTACCAAGGAACATTCCATGGCATGGGAATGGAGTGGAGAAACCAAATGCTTGACCAGCATCGGTTCCTACTGTCTCTACGCCCATTCCAAGAATGTCGGTCTTGGTTGCAAAGTATTCAGCGCACTCAACAGTAAGTCCTGGAGTGTGTGGACCATTTGCATCTGCGTTAGCAAACTTCGCTGGATCTTCGCCGTACTGTGACCAACCAGTGCGGAAGAGCACCCATGCGCCTTTTGGAATTGCGCCGTTAGCTTTCTCCCACGCTTGTACATGGGAAACATCGAGCAAGAAATCAGGATTTGCTGCAACTTCTTTAGAGAAATCCAAAACTACTGCTGGGCCAACGAGACGCTGTGGTGGAACTTGTGAGACGTCATCAAGATTCTTTCCAGTTACCCAGTGAATTGGCGCATCAAAGTGTGTGCCAGTGTGTTCACCAGTGTGGAAGTTATTCCAATACCAAGCTGGACCTTTCTCATCGTATTGCGAGATAAGTTCTAATTTAAATTTTGCTGTCTGTCCCATTGGTTCTGGAAGTCCAAGAATTGGAGTTCCTTCATGCAACGGAGCTGTGAGATCAATTACTTGCACCGAACCCGA
The DNA here is from genome assembly GCA_009927575.1 of Actinomycetota bacterium. Lineage (GTDB taxonomy): Bacteria > Actinomycetota > Actinomycetes > Nanopelagicales > Nanopelagicaceae > UBA7398. The sequence goes on along the minus strand of RFMS01000116.1, from coordinate 5,256 downwards.
GACAAGTTCATTAGCAAGCGCTTTGAGATCGGCCATTAATTTTTCTCCTAACGTTGGCGGAAGTCAGTGGGCGAAAATCTGTCACTAATTCGTTATCTCGGCAAGGGGCTCTTGGCTAGACATCGCTCACAGGTTGAGCGAGGATTAGCGGAAATCAAGGGGGAGAGACCATGGCAGAACGCTCGTTTGCGGCCGAAGTTGAGAAGCTTCGGATCGGCGCTGGCGAAGAATTTGCCGGCGAGGGAATTCTCGCTGTTACCAAAGCGCTCCTGCAATCAGGCGTTGCATATGTTGGTGGTTACCAAGGCGCACCAATTTCACATTTGATGGATGTACTTGGTGATGCACATGAAATTCTCTCTGAACTTGGAATTCATTTTGAAAATTCCGCATCCGAAGCAACTGCAGGCGCGATGCTTGCGGCATCGGTTCATTACCCACTTCGTGGCGCGATTACTTTTAAATCAACAGTCGGAACAAACGTTGCATCAGATGCGTTAGCAAATCTCTCTTCAGGTGGCGTTACTGGTGGCGCGCTCATCATTGTTGGTGAGGATTACGGTGAAGGTTCATCGATCATGCAAGAACGTTCACATGCGTTCGCCATGAAATCGCAAATTTGGTTACTTGATCCACGACCAAATCTCACTGCAATCGTCGATATGGTGGAGAAAGGTTTCCAACTTTCGGAAGCAAGTAATACACCTGTGATGCTTGAACTTCGACTTCGCTCCTGCCATATCCACGGCAAGTTCACTGCGAAAGATAACGTTCGACCGAAATTCACTTTGGCAGATGCGATAAATAATCCTCGACAAGATGCAGCTCGCGTTGTTCTCCCACCTGCATCATTTGCACACGAGCAGGAGAAGGTCAACGTTCGTTGGCCCGCTGCGGTGAAATTTATTAAAGAGAATAAACTCAATGAAGTTATCAATGACGGCGCAGAAGATTTCGGAATCATTTTGCAAGGTGGCCTCTACAACACAGTCATTCGTTCCTTCAACTTCTCGGTCTCTCTGATGTCTATGGAAATAGCAAGATTCCGCTCTATATCCTCAATGTGACCTATCCAATCGTTGATGATGAAGTCATTGAGTTCGCAAAGTCGAAAAAGGCTGTTCTGCTCGTTGAAGAAGGTCAACCGGATTACATCGAACAGAATATTCACGCAGTACTTCGTCGCGCTGATGTTCCAACAAAACTTCATGGCAAAGATCTTCTGCCAAAGGCTGGCGAGTACACACCAGCATCTGTAACAAAGGGAATTTTGGAATTCGTGCGAAAGCATGGCGCGCACTTACTCAATGAAGGAAATCTTCCAGTAGTTGTTCGACCAAGCGGTGATAAACCAAATTCAATTCCAGCAATTATTGGTCCAGATAAAGTTCATGGTCGTCCGCCATCATTTTGTACTGGCTGTCCTGAGCGTCCAATTTTCACCGCGCTCAAACTTGCAGAACGTGAGACTGGAAAACATCACGTCTCGGCAGATATTGGATGTCATCTCTTCTCGATCTTGCCGCCATTTAATATCGGTGCAACCACAATGGGTTACGGACTTGGATCAGCAGGAGCATCTGCATTTAAATCAGCAGATACCGATCGCGGTGTTATTGCATTTATGGGTGATGGTGGCTTCTGGCATAACGGTTTAACAAGCGGTATCGGTAACGCAGTTTTCAATGAGAGCGATGTTTTAACTGTTGTCGTTGATAATGCGTATAGCGCAGCAACAGGTGGACAAGATGTTCTCTCATCTCGCGCGGACAACGTTCTGCGATCTACAAAGCATCCGATTGAAGAAGCAGTTCGCGGAATTGGCGTGAAGTGGGCGAAGACTGTCACCAATACTTTTAAAGTTTCTGAGATGCGGGAAACATTTAAAGAGGCGCTGACAGGAAAAGTAAAAGGTCCAAAAGTTATTGTCGCTCAGAGTGAATGCACGCTCAATCGAATGCGACGCGAAAAACCAGAGATGACGAAGAAAATTAAAGAAGGAAAACGCGTCGTGCGTGAGCGATTTGGTGTTGATCCAGATACCTGCACTGGTGATCATTCATGTATTCGAATTAACGGTTGCCGTCACTTTCCATCGCACCAAACCCAGATCCGATGCGTAAAGATCCAGTTGCAGCAGTGCTTAATTCCTGCGTGGGATGCGGACTTTGTGGCGAAGCTGCTCATGCTGCTGTGCTCTGCCCATCGTTTTATCGCACAGAAATTATTAGCAACCCATCTCTATGGGATAAGACAAAGCAGGTTGTGCGAAATGCAGTAATTGGAACGTTGCAACGAGGAATCGATCGCAGACTTTCAGGAATCCACGCAAGTGTCTAATAACGCTTCAACGAAATTAACTCGTCCCATCACGATGGCTGTTCTTGCCATGGGTGGTGAAGGTGGTGGCGTGCTTGCCGACTGGGCAGTGGATATGGCTGAGCAGAATGGTTATTGGGCGCAGACAACATCGGTACCAGGTGTTGCACAACGTACTGGTGCCACGGTTTATTACTTAGAGTTTTTCAAGAACGAAGGTCAAGGCGAACCTATTCTTAGCGTGATGCCAACTCCGGGTGAAGTTGACATCGTTGTCGCATCAGAATTAATGGAAGCATCGCGCGCAGTATTCCGCGGTTTTGTTACGAAAGAGACCACAACTCTTATTGCATCAACAAATCGCGTCTATTCGATGCAAGAACGTACTGCGATGGGTGATGGTCGTGTCAGTTCGGAAGAACTTATTGCAGCCTGCCAAGAGGCAGCAAAGCGAATGGTTGCCGAGAACTTTGCAAAAGTCGCCGAAGAAAGTGGAACAGTTATCTCGGCCGCGCTCTTTGGTGCGCTTGCGGGAAGTAACTCGTTACCGTTTGAAAAAAATGAATTTATTAAAGCAATTGAGCGCGGTGGCGTTGGCGTAAAGAATTCGCTTGTTGCATTTGAAAAAGCGTATGCGATTGCTCAAGCAGAGTTGCAACCTCGTTCCTCAGCAGTCTCAATTTCGATCGGTCCAAAACCAACGGATACCAAACCAGGACTTTCACCGGAAGAAGAGTTAAAAGTTATTGATAATCCGGCAAGTGTCGTAGGGCCAAAACTTAAGTCTCAGGCGGAGCGTGTAAAGGCTGAGATTCCTGCGCCAGCGCGCGTCATGGTGATTAATGGCGTCAAGCGTTGTGCGGATTACCAAGATGTTGCTTATGCCGATGAGTATCTCGCTCGAGTTGTTAAGACACTTGCAGTGGAAAACTCTGCAGGAAATGGCACTTTCCGACTGCTGAATGAAGTTGCGCGATATACCGCGCTGTGGATGACGTATGAAGACACCATCCGCGTTGCAGATTTAAAGACTCGACGAACACGATTTGGTCGAGTCAATAAAGAAGCGAAAATTGCAGATGATCAGATGATGCAAGTACGGGAATATCTCCACCCCATGGCAGAGGAAATTGCTGACACCTTGCCAACTTTCTTTGGTCGAGCAATCATGAACTCATCACCTGTTCAGAAATTTATTAATAATTTAACGAAGAACGGTATGCGATTACAGACCACCTCAGTGCATGGTTATCTCTTGCTGTATACCCTCGCTCGGCTTCGATTTATTCGTCGACGCTCACTTCGATTTACTACAGAGCAAGTTCGAATTGATGAGTGGCTAACTTTTGTTAATGATGTTGCACGCGCTGATTATGCATTTGCGTGCGAGCTAGCAGAGACCGCAACTGTCATTAAAGGGTATGGCGATACTCATAAGAATGGCTGGAAGAATTTCACAACAATCATGAACGAAGCAAAGCAACTTCAGGTATCAGGAAAAAACGAGAACGCAGAACGAATTGCACAACTTCGTCAGGCTGCGTTAGCTGATGAAACTGGCGCTAAACTTCGCCAAATTTTGCAGTAATTTCCTCGTACGTCATCGCGCTCTTAGCTGCTTCAGCTAATTGTTTCTCTCGCTCCAGATTTCGCTCGAGTTGAACCTTCGCTGAAACGTATTGCTTTGGCCAACGAGTATCGAGGTAACCAATCTTCGCGGCTTCATTGAGAGTCCACGATGGATTGGCAAGATGTGGACGAGCTACTGCGCAGAGATCTGCACGGCCAGCAGCGATAATCGTGTTCGCATGATCAGCCTCAGAAATAGCGCCAACTGCGATGGTCGCAATTTTCGCTTCGTTACGTACTTGATCTGAGAATGGCGTCTGGAACATACGGCCATAAACCGGTTTCTCTTCTTTGGAGACCTGACCTGACGAACAGTCGATCACATCTGCGCCGGCTGCTTTAAATGCTTTCGCAATCTCCACTGCGTCATTTGGGGTAATTCCACCAGGAACCCAGTCATGCGCGGAGATACGGACGCTAATTGGTTTTCCTTGAGGCCAGACAGCGCGAATGGCATTGAAAACTTCGAGTGGATAACGGAGGCGATTCTCTAGCGAACCACCATATTCATCACTTCGCTTATTTGTGAGCGGTGAAATAAATGATGAAAGTAGATATCCGTGCGCGCAGTGCAACTCGAGCCAATCAAATCCAGCTTTGTTCGCTTCTTCGGTTGCGCGAACGAAATCTGCTTTCACTCGATCCATATCTTCTCGAGTCATCGCCTTAGATTTTTGTGAAACTCCTGGCAGATATTGTTGTTCGGAAGCAGAGATCAATGGCCAACCACCGCTTTCAACTGGTTGGTCAATACCTTCCCAAGCAAGTTTGGTTGCACCTTTTGCGCCAGCATGACCGAGTTGGACAGCGATCTTTGCGTCAGAATTTGTATGAATGAAATCAACAATTCGCTTCCACGCCGCAGTGTGTTCTGGCGTGTACATACCTGGGCAACCAGGAGTAATACGTGCGTCGGCACTAATACATGTCATTTCAGTAAAGACCATTGCTGCGCCACCCATAGCGCGAGCACCAAGATGAACTAAGTGATAATCGCCAGCAACGCCATCGTGTGATGAGTACTGCGCCATTGGTGAGACAACGATTCGATTTTTTAAGACAACGTCGCGAACTTTAAATGGCGTCAACATTGGTGGTACTTGGCTACCATTTTTTGGAAGTGGCACACCTGCATCAGCAAATGCTTTCTCAGCAAACCAACGCTCGTACCCGTCAAGGAATTTAGCATCGCGGATGCGCAGATTCTGATGAGAGATGCGCTGACTTCGAGTAAGGAGCGAGTAATTAAATTGTTCAACAGGGAAATGTGTGTAGCGGACTGGATGTTCAAACCATTCCATAGCATTT
>RFMS01000093.1 GCA_009927575.1 Actinomycetota bacterium | reverse complement strand
GAGTCGACCACGTTCAACGGTAAATTCGATATCGCACATATCTCGATAATGTGTTTCTAGTTTGTACATGATGGTGTGAAGTTCTTCGAAGATTTTCGGAGCGATACTTTCAAATCATCAAGCGTTAATGTGTTTCGAATTCCCGATACGACATCTTCGCCTTGCGCATTCTGTAGATAGTCACCGTATGAACCAGGCGCGCCAGTTGCTGGATTTCTGGTGAAACAACGCCTGTTCCTGAATCATCCCCCATATTTCCAAAGACCATCGTTCCGATATTTACGGCGGTTCCTAAATCATCAGGGATACGTTCTCGGCGGCGATACAACTTTGCGCGCTCGGTATTCCAGGAATCAAAGACTGCTCGAATAGATCGATCGAGTTGTTCCCGCGGAGTTTGTGGGAATTCTGACCCAGTGAGATCAAGAATAATTTTCTTATACGTCGCAACCAATTCTTTTAAGGCTGATTCGGGGAGTTCAAAGTCGGCGGTGATCTTCAGTGATGATTTAAGTTTTTCAAGTTCGGCAGCGAAGATATTGCCATCGATATCTAAAACAGTTTTGCCATACATTTGAATAAGTCGACGGTAGGCATCCCACGCAAAACGTGGATTATTTGTCTGCTTCGCTAGTCCAAGCACTGATTGATCATTGAGACCAACGTTAAGAATTGTCTCCATCATTCCCGGCATTGAATACTTTGCGCCAGAGCGAACTGAAACAAGAAGTGGATTGTCTTTGTCACCAAGACGCTTTTGGATATCGTCTTCAAGATTGCGAAGCGCTTTAGTTAATTCAATTTCTAGTTCGAGCGGTACTTCGCGTAGTAATAAATACTGTTTGCATGCGTCGGTAGTAATGGTAAATCCTGGTGGGACCGGAATTCCGATTCGCGTCATCTCTGCAAGATTGGCGCCTTTTCCGCCAAGCAGATCGCTCTGTCCTTTGTTGCCCTCATTGAATGAGTAGATGTATCGGTTGCTCATTGCTCTATCCATTCTTTATAGGGGGATTGCTTACTTCTTCGTCGCTGTGACTAGTTTTTCTGCTGCATCAACAATGGCAGAGACGCTTAATCCGTGAATCTCATATAAATCATTAATAGATCCCGATTGACCAAATTCGTCAACGCCAAGAGAAATCTGGCGAACGCCGAGCGCTGAACCAAGCCATGACATCGCATGAGAAGCGCCATCATGGATAGAGATAATTGGAGTACTTGTCTCAAATAGTTCTGCAAAGTGTGTTGGTAGCTGATGTGGGGATTTATGCCACACATGATAAAGACGTCCTGGGGCTGTTATGTCGATAACGTGCGCGGCAATTCCATTGCTTCTCAATTGATCTGAAGCTTTAAGCACTTCGGGCATGACTGCTCCAATACCTACAAGAACCACATCGGCCGGCGTTTCTGATTCAACAAGGCGATAGCCACCGTGCAGAACTTGATCACGAAGTTGTGTTTCACCAATTCGATTAAGTGCGTGGGTAAATGGTTCTTGATCTATTTGACGAGTCGTCAATCGGAAATAGAAAGCGCAATCTTCGTTCTCTTCTGGTGCGATGATGGAACGAAGTGAATCGCAGAAGAGCCAATCGAGGGCTTGTGAATACGCTGGCTCACAGAGAACAACTCCAGGTAACTCCATGCCGACTGATGGCGTAATAGTCGATTGGTGTGCGCCACCTTCTGGCGCAAGCGTTATTCCAGATGGCGTTCCAGTAACAATAAACCGTGCACCCGAGTAGACGCTATAAATAAATGCATCTAAGCCACGGAGAACAAAAGGGTCGTAAACAGTTCCTATTGGAATGAGAGTTTGTCCGGAGTGATCCCATGAAAGACCAAGTTGTCCTAAAAGCATAAAGAGATTCATCTCGCTAATGCCTAGTTCAATATGTTGTCCTGTCGGACCTTCTGCCCACTTTAAAACTGGATCGTCATTCCATCGTCGAAGTGATGTGGGTTGATAGACACCAACACGATTGATAAATCCGCCCAGGTTTGTCGATGTTGCGACATCGGGAGCGGTTGTGACTAAGAATGGTCGAATTGATTCGTTCCTGCTTAGTGCAGAAAGTGCTCGTCCGAAATGTTCTTGGGTAGATAACCGTGGCGAAATATTTGTCGTTGTTGATTCCGGAATCTCTAGCGAGAGTCCGCGACGTGCAGGTGGGCGCTTAAGCAATGTGCTGCGAGCAGAACAGAGTTCTCCTTCAGGAGTATTTAACGCAAAACTCTCCCACTCTTCGCTCACGGAAATGCCGAGCTTTTCACGGAGTTTTTCAATATGGTCCGCGGATATCTGAGCAGAGTGATTTCGTGGATCTCCTGCTATTGGCAGGCCAAAACCCTTAATTGTGTAGGCAAAAACAACGCTGGGGCGGTCTGAGAACGATTCACATTCGGCAAAGGTTTCAAGGAGTGCGTCTAAATCATGTCCGCCAAGATCTGTGATGATTCGGAAAAATTCTTCATCCGAATATTGTTGGCTGAATTGTCGAACACCTTCAGGTGCACCTTCAAGAAATCTCTCTCGAGCTAGTTCCGGAGTTTGACTGAATAGAGATTGATATTGCTCATTAGCGATATCGTCGAACCAACGAATGAACTCTTCACTTCCAGGAGTGTTAAGAACCGCTTTTAATCGCGACCCATATTTACATTCCGCGACATGCCAACCGGCTGCTTCAAATTGTGCGCGCCATTGAACGATGCGCACTCCTGGAATAACTCGATCGAGTGATTGTCGATTGAAGTCAACAATCCAGAGCGTATTGCCTAAACCTTTTGTCGCCGGATCTGCTACCGCTTCCCAGACAACGCCCTCATCTAATTCGGCATCACCGATAATTGCGATGAATTTACTTTCTGGGCGATTTCCAAAATGCGAATTGATATAGCGCCGAACTAAACCAGCAAAGAGTGGTGCGGCGGCACCGAAATCCAACCGAACCTGTTGAGAAATCAACCGGATCTGGATCCTTTGTACGTGACGGATAGCTTTGTAAACCACCAGCTTGTCGCAATTGCGTGAGATATTTTTTATCAAGATTTCCAAGTAGATATTGGATTGCGTGAAAAATTGGTGAGGCATGTGGTTTAACGCTAACTCGATCACCTGCTGATAAATATTTAAAATAGAGAGCGGTCATAATGGTGACCATTGATGCGCTCGATGCTTGATGCCCACCGACTTTTAAACCGTCTTCGCTCTTGCGCTCGCGATTGGCGTAATCAATCATCCGAGTTGCTAACCAGAGAATGCGCGCTTGAATCGACTCAAGGGTTTTTTTCTCGGTGGTATCCAGCGCCATCGACAGATTGTATACAGTCGACAATTATGAATCTAGGGCGATTTTGAGCGTGTTGTGGCAATTCGACCTATAAGAGTGGACATCAGAGGGTTTCGAAGGCTTCTGCCTGGTCTGAGCTACGCGCTTCCTTAGTCGAATTTGCTCCAAAACTTCGAGATGACATGCATAACTTCGCAACTGATCCCCGATTCTCGCACTGCATAAATTCAAATTCACTTTCAAATGTGATGTGGACTTAATGCCTCTCCACACATTGATTTTCAATTTAGTTAACTGTTGACATTGTTAATCTATATTGTTACTTTTTTTTAATGTCCATCAGCACGTTATTTGATTTGAGTAATCGACTAGCAGTTATTACCGGTGGTGGTGGTGCACTTGGATCGGCGGTTGCACAAGGACTCGCTGACGCTGGTGCAGAGGTAGTTGTTGTAGATATTAATTTAGAAAGTGCTCAAGCAGTCAAAGAGAAAATTATTGCTAACGGTGGAAAGGTTCATGCTTTTCATGGAGATTTGAGAAATGAAGATTCCGTAAACGACATATTTTCGAAAATTGATCACATTGGTTCAACACGAATTTTGATAAATGCTATTTCAGCGCCTTTAGGACGGCCAGCTCCAGACAAGATGCCATTGAGTGTTTGGGAAGAGACACTCTCTGTAAATTTAACAAGTTGTTTTTTGACTTCGAAAGCAGCAGCGCAACGAATGATTAATTCGAAAAGTGGCGGGAGCATCATTAACTTTAGTTCGATTGCAGGAATGTCTGCTCTTGGTCGAGGTGCCGTCGCGTACGGAACGGCTAAAGCCGGAATTATGCAAATGACAAGAGATTTTTCGTTCGAGTGGGCGCAGTATGGAATTAGAGTAAATTCAATATTGCCTGGACAGTTCATTAATGACTTTTGGGAAAAATTAATGAACGATCCAAGCAAAAAAGAATTCGTAAAAAAGGTTACAAATGGAATGCCTATTGGGCGCTTTGGGAACCCAGATGAAATTGTCGGACCGGTGCTTTTTCTCGCCTCTGATGCTGCATCAATGGTCACTGGCATCGCCATGCCCGTAGATGGCGGCAATCTAGCCATGAATCCAGGCGCAACATTAGAATTTTAAAAAAGCGGATACTGAGTAACGGATATAAGGAGAGAAATGTCTGAGTTGCATTATTTACATGAAATTCCATCGCCATATGAGGCTCATTCATTTCCCTTGGATAATCCACTAACAGGTCCAGCGACGCCAGCAAAGCCAGCACGCTTCAATGATTGCGAAGTATTAGTTGCGCAGTATCGAACTAATCCTGATGCAATTGCTGCGTTAGTGCCTGAGCCATTAGTTCCTGTCGGCGACGTCGTGATGGTGCAATTTGGTCGATGGGGAGATGTCCCTGGAATGGGTGCAAATACTCAAGAAGTTAATGTCATGGTCCAAGTGGAATTTAACGGTCCGAATGGAAAATTTACTGGAGCTTATTCTCCATATTTCTTTGTTGATAGCGACAGAGCAATGGCTGGCGGAAGAGAGTTTCACGGACAACCAAAACGATTTGGAAATGTAAAAATAGATATTCGCGAAGATCTAATTGTCGGAAGTTTGGCGAGAAATGAGATTAATGTTTTCACTGCGACTTTCCCATACAAGTCAAAGCGTGCAGAAATTTCCGACGTTTCTTCGCGAGTGAATTTCACTAGGGGCTTTAATTTGAAGCTTATTTCCCAAATTGATTCGACTCGGGGCATTAGACAGTTGACTATGCGAGATTTTCACGACGTTAAAGTTTCAGAGTGTTGGACTGGCCCAGTTACGTCCCGAATTGAAGAAAACGTTCAAGCGCCGATATACAGATTGCCTGTTCTTCAACACTTAGAAGGTTATTACTGGAAAGGCTCGTTCACGCTCCAAGGCGGCATTATTTTGCATGAATATGAAGGGGTTCCAGGCAAGTAGGCAAAATTCTTATTGCTGCTACTTGATTCCTTTTATCACTCCGCTGTGGTCGATCTCCCTTGGCCCAAATCGATCAATCGTTGATACATCGCAAGGGTTGTATGCAGAGATTCGAGATTGAGTCCAAGGGACTTCGCAAGTTCTTCTGCAATACCTAAGTCACGAAGTTGAAATAGAGACTTTCCGCCAGGTGTGAATTCACCAGAATGAAGTTTCTCCCACTTCACATCAAGTGTTTTTGAACCGGCAAGGCCATGAGCGATGATCTGATAGAAATTCTCGTCGCTGATTCCTGATTTGCGTGCCAAGGTCAGCGCTTCAGCTATAGCAACAAAGTTTGCTCCCACAATTAACTGATTACATGCTTTAAGAGTTTGACCAGATCCAATCGAACCGACATGCAGAATTGTTTTTCCAATTTTTGAGAAGAAGGGTTTGAGTCTGAGAAAATCTTCCTCAGTTGCTCCGACCATTATTGAGAGATCACCGCGTTGAGCTCCGACATCGCCGCCGCTTACTGGTGCATCGACGATATTAATACCGAGTGATGAAAGTTCTTTAGATAATTCTTTTACTGCTAGCGGTGATGTCGTTCCCATAACAACAACAATGGAATCTTTTGCCAGCGCATGTTGCAAGCCTTGATTGAGAACTTCCCGGAGTTCTTTCATGTCGGGTAGAAGAGTTAAAACAATGGGCGCAGTAACCTGTGACAAACCCGCAACAGGAATTCCGCCGTGTGAAGCAACTTCTTGGGACTTAGTTGGTGTGCGATTCCATACTTCTACCGTGTAGCCAGCTTTAATCAGATTCAGCGCGATAGGTTTTCCCATCGCGCCTAATCCAATGACGGCTACATCTGCGCTCATAAATAAGAGATTCGAGTGAGTGCTTCGTTGATTTCAGAATCAGTCGGTCGATGAGTTGGTACTGGCGTTCGCATATCACCCAATCCGGTTGGAATAACTTTTGCTGCCAGCGACTTTAGCGAACCAATTGCCTCAACGAAGCCAAATTCAGGCTTGAGAACTGGGGCGACCGCGTTCATGATGCGAGCGATGAGCTCTTCTGCTTGATCAAAAGCGCCATCAGTACTTAATTGATAGACCTGCACCATCTGGCGTGGGAAGAAATTACCAATTCCACATATTCCGCCATTTGCGCCTTTCTTGATGGCTTGCGCAAGGAGTGAGTCACTTCCTACGAGCACCTTTACGTTCTTTGATAAGTAATTCTCAGCGGAAGTGATATCTCCGCTTGAATCTTTAACTCCCCATACAGGAATTGATGAGGCAAGTTCTGCAGAAATTTTCAATGATGTTGCTGGAATGTTGTAAGCAATAACGCGATGTTTTGTCGCGGCGCAAATTCGCTTATAGAAATCAGCGAGCATTGTGTCTGTTACTGGTTTGAAATAACTTGGTGGAATAACCATCACGCCATCAATCGGTAGATCTTCGGCAAACTTCAAATATTCAAGGATTTCACCCAAGCTATTGCATATCAATGTTGGAATGAGCGCAGCGTTTTTCTTGATCTCGAGAAGATCGAGGGTAACGCGTTGCTTCTCAGCCAAACTTAATGACGCTCCTTCGCCAAATGTTCCGAATGGGACTAAACCGCTGACGCCATTTTCAATGAGCCAAGCGCCATGGTCTTTGGTCGCTTTGAAATCCACCGCAAAATCAGAGGTGAATGCAGTGAATTGTGGAACATAGAGGCCGCGCATTGGTTTCCCTTTCGTCTATCTTTTTGTTTGTTTTATTTGTTGAGAAAAGAAACCATCGATGGTTCCAATTCTTGAATTGAATTAACACCGAGCAATTTCAGCGTTCGAACCATCTGGCTCTGCAAAATTGAGAAGGTTTTCTCGACACCTTCTCGGCCACCTGCCATCAGGCCATAGAGATATGCCCGGCCAATCCATGTGAAATCAGCGCCGGCAGCTAACGCAGCGATGATGTCAGCGCCATGCATAATCCCCGTATCAAGATGAATTTCGGCGTTTTTGCCTAGTTTTTTCCGTACTTCTGGAAGGAGTCGGAATGGAACAGGCGCACGGTCTAGCTGTCGTCCGCCGTGATTTGATAACCAGATCGCATCCGCACCGTGCTTCATCGCAAGCGCTGCGTCATCAACTCGCTGCACGCCTTTCACCAGTAACTTTCCATTCCATACTTTTCGAATCCACTTGAGATCCTCATACGTCATCGTTGGATCAAACATCGTATTCATCAATTCTGCGACAGTGCCATTCCATGAATCGAGTGATGCAAAAGTTAGGGGCTCTTTCGTTAAGAAATTCCACCACCACGCTGGCCGCGGAATGGCATTAAGAATTGTCTTGGTACTTAGCGATGGTGGGACTGTTAAGCCATTACGAACATCGCGAAGTCGAGCGCCAGCAATCTGTGCATCAACTGTAAGAATCAAACCATCAAAGCCTGCCGCAGCTGCACGCGAAATAAGTTGCATGCTTTTGTCACGGTCACGCCACAAATACAACTGGAACCAGTTGCTACCGTGCGGCGCTGCTTGCGCAACATTTTCAATAGATGTTGTGCCCATTGTTGAGAGCGCAAATGGAATTCCTAGCTCTTGTGCAACTGATGAAGAAGCACGCTCTCCCGCTGAATTCATCATTCGGGTAAAACCGGTAGGCGCAATTCCCACCGGAAGATTTACTGGCCTACCTAAAAGAGTTGTTGCAAGCGATGCATCATCGACGTTGCGAAGAATATGTGGGTGGAATTCAATATCTTCAAATGCACGTCGAGCGCGATTCAAACTAATCTCTTGATCAGCGGCGCCGTCTGTGTAGTCAAACGGTCCTTGTGGAGTCACTCGCTTTGCAATATCGCGCAGATCGTAGATGGTGTGCGCCCGTGAAAGCCGACGCTTCTTGGGGTTGAGAATTGGCTTTTTAAACCGCAATAACTGGCGATAATTCGAGAAGCGGGTATTTTTCATGAGCCTAGTTTCCTATCTGCCGTTGCCAAAAGCTCTCGTTGTTCGGTGAGAAATTCTTTATATACGCGCTGCGAATACTTCTTTTCACTATCTGTTGGCTCGGTAGCGACGGGTGTTATTGATAGATCGCTTACAGCCTTTTCTAGCCCAACGCTCATCGCGTGAGCCAACATCGAAGCGCCACGAGTTGTTGTGTCGCCATCTTCGTAGCGAAGAATTTTTCGTCCAATAGTGCGCGCGCGAATTCGTTCCCAACGCGCATCATTTCCAGCATGACCACCTAAGACCACCTTCTCTGCGCGATGGTGATTAATCTCTTCTGCAATTTCAAGCACTTGGCGTTCGGCTAAAGAGATTCCTTCCATTGTTGCTCTGGCAAAACTAGAACGCACATGAGTGGTGTTGATATTGACGAATCTCCCCTCAATATCGTTTCGCCATAACGGTGCGCGTTCACCTTTGATGTAGGGAAGAAAGATTGGCGCAGATTCGCCATCATCTTGTGCGCCTTCACTGACAATTTCATTTTCACTTACTCCAAA
>RFMS01000152.1 GCA_009927575.1 Actinomycetota bacterium | reverse complement strand
ACCAGCGATATACGCGCCACGTCGTCCAAGAGTTCCGACAAGAGATCTGCAGAGCATCGTCTTACCGGATCCGGATTCACCAATCAGACCAACTAATTTTCCAGGTTGAATCTCAAAAGAGGCGCTATTAACAATTTGAAGTCGCTTCTTTCGAGTGACTCGTACATCGATACGAAGATCTTTGATTTCAACGAGTGGCTTACTCATGAATTACCTCGATCTCGTCGAGAAAGTCCTTCAACAATGAGTGAAAGTGAGATAGCCGACCAGCAGAGTGCAAGTCCAGGATAAATCGTTAACCACCATGCATCACCAATGTATGTACGACCATCAGCAATCATTGCGCCCCATTCAGCTGCTGGTGGTCGCGCAGCTAAACCTAAGAAGGAGAGTCCTGAAACAACGATGATGACGAGAATAAAGTCAGAGAGGGCATACGCGAGGCTCTCTGAAGATACGTTTGGTGTGATGTGACGGAAAATGATTTTCTTCTTCGAGTATCCCTGAAGTCGAGCTGCTTCAATATAGTTTTGTTGCATCACTACAATTGCTCGGGTTCGAGCGATACGCGCATATCGAGCCCAGTTCATGAATGTCAAAATAATGACAACGTTTACTAAACCCGGTCCTAGAACTGTCAACATCGCAACTGCAATTATCAGGAGTGGAAATGCGTTGATACCGTCGATGAGTGAGCTCACGATTGAGACGAACGCACGGTTCTTCACAAATGCCAGCAAGATTCCCAATATTGTGCCAATTGCAAGTGGGATAGTTACGCCCAAGAAAGCTACGCCTAGATCAGAAGGAACAGCGGTAAGAGTTCTCGCTAGAACATCACGGCCTAATTGATCAAGGCCAAACGGATGAGTAAGCGATGGTTTACCAAATGAGTCACCGACAAAAGCATCTGATTTATAGGGACCAAAGAGTGGATAAATAATTCCCGCTAGTGCGATGAACGCAAACATGGCAATACCCACGATGATGCCAAAGCCACCCGGGCGATCTGCGTAATCGCGAATTTTTTGTAACTTCATAATTTCACTCGCCGATCAAGCAAGTATGCACAGATATCTCCAAGGAAGCTCAGCGCAACGGTAATGACGCCGAAGAAGAGAAGAATTCCTTGCACGAGTGGATAGTCACTCGCTAATACCGCACCAACTAATTCGCGACCAATTCCAGGTAATGAGAAAATCGTTTCTAAGATAACAGTTGCACCAAGCATTGTTCCCATCATGTACGACATCAAGACGACTGTCGGAGCCATCGATGGCTTTAATATGTAATACCAGAAAAATCGTGGCCGAGAAACGCCACGGATAATTCCAGTCTCAACGAACTCCTCATTCTTTGTTTCAACAACTGAGCTCTGTAAAACACGGGAAATAATTGCGGTCATAATCAATGTGTTAATGGCTACAGGCAACCAGAGAAATTTTAAATTTTGTGGGAATTCAGCCACGTAGCCAAAAACTGGCGCCCAATCCCGTCGAATACTGAAGAGCAAGATTCCCACCATGGCGATAAAGAAGTTTGGGGTTGCGATGATGACAGAGGTGATGCTTCGGTAGATATAAACAAATGATGCCTTGTTGGTCCAACCGAGTACGACTCCGATTGGGATTGATAAGAGAAGTGCAAAAAACGCGGAGAAAAATATATAGGTAAGTGTTAGTGGCAGTGTTCGGCGAATCGTTTCAAAGACATCGCTACCGAATTGGAGTGACGTTCCCAGGTTGCCATGGAGCAGGTCAACGATGTAACTGACAAGTTGTTGCAATGGATTAACATCTAGTTTCAGTTGTTTGCGTAGCGCGTCAATAGCAGCTGGGTCAGCGCCTGCGCCCAATCGAGCAATTGCTGGGTCGCCAGGTGACAGGCGAATAATCATAAATGAGATAGCCATAACCCAAAATGAGACATTCACGGCGCGAAGAAGACGACCGCCTATTTGCCTCAAAAACTTTTTACTAGAAATTTCTACTCCTCATGTGAGTCACATTTGTTGCAAATTTTCTCATTTAAAGCTCTTACATGGAGCGGTGCTAACACGTAGAAATTAACTACCTGTCAGCACCGCACCATCACTAGTTACACCGAGGTGCTTCTAGTCCCTCTTCTCTTTCTTTACTTCATTTATTGCTTGTAATGCTTTTTCCAAAGATTAAAAGGTAACTCTTAATCTACTGGAAGTGCAGGATTTGTCGTCACGATGAATTGGAGCTGTCCTGGGAGGAGAGCTTCAACGAGGTTATCTGACAATCTGCTTCCGGATAGATAGAAACGAGTTCCAATTGGCACGAAGATTGAAAGATCGTAAGCAATCTTTTCAACCTGAGCCAATTTATCTTTGATAACCGCTGAGCTTTCTGAAGCAGCTGCGTCAGAAAGAAGTTTGCCGGTATCAGCAATAAGTGCATCAGGGATATTGGCGTTAAGTTGCCAGACACCGCCTGACTTGAACCAGTTTGAAAGCTGGAGAATTGGAGTTGCAGCGTTGTTACCGAACCACATCATTTCCCAATCACGCTTGTTGATGTAATTGCTGATGTTGGAGTCTGGTGTCACCATGTTGATAGTGACATCAATTCCGATAACAGAAAGATTGTCTTTAACAATCTGTGCTGCGTCCTGCCAGAACAAACGGTTTGGAACGAGCATTTCAACTTTGAATCCGTTTGGATAACCAGCTTCCTTCATCAGCTTACGTGCAGCTGCAGTATCTCGCTTTCCATCTTTTGGAAGTGAGCAGAGGTAGTACTGGTTGTTGTAGTTGAACTGCATACCGCAGTTTGGCTGTGAGAGACCTGCGAAGGCGCTACGCATGATTTGTGCTCGATCGACCGCGAGTGAAATCGCTTGGCGGACCTTGGCACTCTTTAGCGCTGGATTTGGTTGTTTATCACCCATGTTAAATGCCAACATGAATGTACCGGAGTCCTTTTCGCCACCCACACGGACCTTGGTTTTATCCCATTTAACCTTCGAAGCATTAAGTGGCAATTCCATTGCATAGTCAACATCGCCAGCTTGGAAAGCTGCGAGGCGAGTATTTGGATCTGGAATTGTGACAACACGAAGTTCCTTCACTACTGGCTTTGCCCAATAGTTTGGATTAGCAACAACTACGAAGAGATCTGTACCAGGTGTGAATGTCTTCACCATCATTGGTCCTGCAGAGACAGGAGCTTTGAAGTAAGCGGTGCGCTTTTCAACGGTGCTTACTTTGTCTGCTGGATGAATAGTGAGGAATTGTTGAGCAAGTGCAAATCGGAAATCAGGATATGGCCGCTTAAGAGTTAAGACAACTGTATCTGCTCCGCTTGCTGTCATCTTGTCGACTGGTTCGATGTATGACGAAGATTGCTTTGTTGAAGTCCAGCGATCAAATGCTGCGACAACGTCAGCTGAGGTGAGTGCTGTGCCATCGGAATATTTGATGGAACGAAGTTGCAGAGTAATTGTCTTCTTATCTGCGCTAATTGTTTCTTTCGAAACGAGATCGCGACGTGGAACTCCATTCGCATCAAAGCGATAGAGCAAACCACCAACGATGTATGACATCTGGCTCTCGGTATAACCACCGGTTCCAGGTGCAGTTGCATCTAATGATGTAACGCGGTGAAGTGCGCCGTAAATAAATACATCACATGAAGCAGTTTCTGCTTTTGATTTAACGTTGCAATTGCTGCCGGTAGCAGCATTTGCTGATTGAACTGCAACCATGCTGCCTGCAGCGAGTGCCGCAGTCGCAGCGAATGCGATCAATCTCTTTTTGAAGTTACTCATTAACCAGCCCCCTTTTGTATATGGTTAACAATTGACAGAAACAGTAGCCGACGGAAGACTAAATTCATAGAGAAAAGGCTCGGCACTTTCAGGGGATTTGAGCCAGGCTTTCCACGGAGCGAAAGGGTTACTTGATCATGGGCTATTCCAAACTATTCGACCTCAGCGGAAAGACTGCGCTTGTCACTGGAGCCAGAAAAGGGATCGGTTTTGCCATGGCGAGCGCCCTCGCTGAATTTGGCGCAGACATCATTGCCGTCAGCTCCCAACAGAGCGCTGATGATGACCTTGCCAAGGTGGTCAAAGGCCACGGTCGAAAGTTTGAATCCTTTGCGGTTGATCTGCGGAAGCGGGAAGAGACAAAAGAGTTCATCTCATCAATCGTTGATCGACCAATCGATATCTTGGTCAATAACGCAGGGCTAGCTAATCGCGCAGTGGTTTTGGAACATACTGATGAGCAATGGGATGAGACGTTAGAAATTGATCTCACTGCGCCATTTCTCTTGGCGCGAGATCTCGGTCGTCAGATGGTGAAGCGTGGAAGCGGAAAAATTATTTTCACCGCTTCCATGTGGACCTTCCTTGGCGGAAAGAACGTCATCAGCTACACCGTAGCAAAGACCGCTCTTGGCGGAGTAGTTCGCGGTATTTCAAATGAATTAGCTGAATCTGGAGTCTGCGTTAACGGTATTGCGCCAGGATTTATTGAAACTGATATCAATTTACGAGTTCGTGCGGATAAGCCTCGGTTTGAGATGTTATCTGCTCGAATTCCGATGGGACGATGGGGCCAACCAGCAGATCTCGCGGGCACCACTGTTTTCCTTGCGTCGAGCGCATCAAATTATGTAACCGGCGTTGTGATTCCAGTCGATGGTGGTTATTTAGCGAACTAAGTCGCGCATTACATACGCGCGAGCGCGTTATTGGCGTATTCAGTAATTTTTGCGATGTCGCCTGTCGACGTAACTTTCTCGTCCCAGAGCGCGCCACCCATACATACGCCAACACAGCCTAAATCAAGGTATTTCTGCACTTCTTCTGGCGTGACGCCACCAGATACGACAAGTGGAACATCAGGAAGAGGTTCCAGAATATATTTGACGTAACTTAAACCGCCGACAGAGTTAATGGGAAATACTTTTGCGCTCGTAGCGCCCCATTGCAAAACCTGCACAATTTCACTTGGAGTGAGCGTGCCTGGCGTGACTGGAAGATTTAATTCAACAGCGCGTTTAATGATTCGTTCATCAGAGTGTGGCGAGACTGCAAACGATGCGTTCATCTTTGCAAGCGCTTCAACTTGGGCGATTGTTCGCACTGTTCCACCACCGACTCGTCTGACACCTTCATCAATCAATCGATGAATAATGTCGAGCGCATTGGGAACTGTCATCGTAATTTCGATGGCAGAAACTTTTGTACTATCAAATCCTTTTGCTAACCAATAGGCGTAATCAGGATTGTCCGTTCGAATAACCGCAACAACGCCGCGCGTGGTACTCATTAAACGGCCGTTAACCCTGCATCCATACTGAAGACGCTGCCATTAACAAACCGAGCTTCAGGACTTAACAAGAATGCGATTCCATGAGCAACTTCTTCGGGAGTTCCCATCTTTCCGTCGAGTTGTCGAGCTTCCATCATCTTGCGACGCGCTACCGGATCTGGATCATCGGCAAGGATTCGACCAATCCATGTTGAATCAACAGTGCCAGGAGCAATCGCATTAACGCGTAAACCTTGTGCTGCATGATCTGCTGCAAGGCAACGAGTAAGGCCAACAACTGCAGACTTTGATGCGCAATACGCAACTCGATTTTTCAAACCAACAAGTGCACCAGCTGAGGCGGTATTAACAATTTCACCAGTCCCGCGTTTAAGCATCTGCGGAACAATCACTTTGCACATGATGTACATAGCAGTGATATTGACTGCGAAGGTGAGGTTCCACTCTTCTAGGGTGGTCTCTTCAACGGTTCGCGCAAAGCCAATACCGGCGTTATTGACGAGGCAATCAATCTCCGCGTTAGCCACGATCTCTTTCACTTTTGCTTCGGTGGCGACAGGATTTGAGAGATCTAGTGCATAGACCTCTACCTTCGCACCGAGCGCAGAGACGCCCTCTTTGGCTAACGCGAGGTTTGATGCATCCTTATCAATAAGGATGAGATCGTAATTTTTCTCGGCAAGGTTCTTGGCCGTCGCAAGGCCAATACCGTTTGCACCGCCGGTAATTAAACAGAGTCGCTTTGACGAACCAGGAAAAGACATTTATTCAGCCTTTACCGTATTTCGAAGTACGCCAATCTTCTCAATTTCAATTTCGATAACGTCGCCGTCTTTCATAAACACTGGTGGCTTCAAGAATGCACCAACGCCATGAGGCGTTCCGGTTGTAATGACATCGCCTGCTTCGAGTGTGCAACGCGCACTGATGTAGGAGATGAGGTAAGGAATGCTGAAAATAAGATTGCTGGTATTGCTCGATTGCACAGTCTTGCCATTGAGTCGAGCTTCAATTTTTAGATTATGTGGATCGCCAATTTCAGAAAGTGGCACGAGGCGAGGTCCAATTGGGCCGTATGTGTCATACGACTTGCTTCGCACCCATTGTCCATCTTTGCTCTGTGCTTCACGATCGGTGACATCGTTCATACACGTTAGACCTGCGACATAGCTCAGAGCATCTGCTTCGGAGACATGTGATGCGCGCTTGCCAATCACTACTGCGAGTTCAGCTTCCCAGTCGATTTGGGTAACGCCTTTATGAATAATGATCGTTTCATCGGGTCCGATAAGAGAGGTATTCCATTTTGTAAATATCACTGGTCGTTCGGGGAGAGGGACGCCTGCTTCTGCTGCGTGGTCTTTATAGTTGAGACCGATAGCAATTACTTTGCCTGGCATTTGAATTGGTAAGCCCATGAGTTAAACCTCTCTAAATTTTTATTCTAAATTTTATTGCGGCCACCCTATACTCTAACCAGTTAATTGTATACAGTAAACCTTCGAGAGATCTGGGGAATCAGTGAAATTAGCGTTCGGCCGAGGGACGGTAGCCAACTCAACGTGGGTTGAAGAGCTATCGCGAAAATACAAATTTGATTATGTTGAAATCGATACCGACACGGTAGAGCAGATCGTCAGCGGAACTGAAGGATGCGATGCGATTGTCGTCTCGCTTCACAAGATGACCGCTGAAAAAATAAGAAATTTCCCTAGTTCAATTCGAGCAATTAGTCGACTCGGTGTTGGTTTAGACAGCATTGATTTAGTTGCAGCCGCCGAATTGAAAATGCCGGTTATTTTCCAACCAACATATGCATTTAATGAAGTTGCCAATCATGCGCTTGCGATGATCATGTCGCTCGCACGTGGCTTGCCACAAGGCGATGCCAGCACCAAAAAAGGTGAATGGACTCCTGCGCCAAAGATTGCGCGAATTACTTCACTTCAAGACACAACCCTTGGCGTTATTGGGTGCGGACGTATTGGTCGCTCCTTAATTGAAAAAGCACGACCAATATTTAAGAACATCGTTGGTTTTGATCCAGGAGTTACTGGCGACATTCCAGGATGCACGATGGTCAAAACAAAAGAAGAATTAATTGAACAATCAGAAATTATCTCCCTTCATGCTCCATACCTTCCGTCAACACATCACATCATCGGCGCACGCGAAATAAACATGATGCCAAAAAACGGCATTATCGTGAATGTTTCACGCGGCGGGCTTATCGATGAAGCAGCACTCAACGATGCGCTCATCAATGGCGTACTTGATGGTGCAGGTCTTGATGTATTCGAGAACGAACCACTTGCAGAAGATTCCCCATTACGCAAAGCGCCAAACATCATTTTGACGCCGCATATCGCGTGGTACTCCCAGAGCGCTGGACCGCGATTAATGGAGTGGGGCATCTCTGATGTCTGTAACTTCATTAATGGCAGCAAAGAGCTCAACGGAAAATTTGCAGTAGGGCCGTTCTAGTTTTTTAAAACACAACTGAAAATCACAACTTAAAAAAACAGAAGATCCGAAAAGAGAGCGAGAGATAGATGGAAGAGATTTTCGTACCAGCGTTGGGAATGGCCATGGACAATGCGGTTCTCCTTGAATGGCAGAAGAACCCAGGAGATGCGGTTAACGCTGGTGATGTCATCGCGATCATCGAGACGGATAAAACGACAATGGAAATTAATGCTGAAACATCCGGCACTTTAGGAAAACATCGTTATGTTGCAAATGATGAAGTTCCAGCAGGTAACACCATCACAGTGGTTCTAGCGCCAGGAGAGAGTGAGTAGTTATGTCACAACATAGTAAAGAGTGGTTAACGCAAACTCTTCGTCAGATGTTGGTTATCAGAACATTTGAAGAGACCGCAGACAAGTTAACTCTTCGCGGCAAAGTTCCTGGCGGTATGCATAACTCCTCAGGTCAAGAAGCCGTTGCAGTAGGTTCGATGTCGGCACTTGCAGCAGACGATGTCATTGCAACAACGCACCGATCACACCACCACACACTCGCTAAAGGTTTTACTGCGAAAGAAGTGATGGCTGAACTTTTCACTAAAGCAACTGGTTGCTCGAGAGGTCGTGGCGGTTCCATGCACCTTGGCGATTTCCATCGTGGCCACTTTGGTGGAAACGGAATTGTCGGCGCTGGTGTTGGTATTGGAATGGGCGCAGCGCTTGGAATTAAGCAACTTGGCACAAGAAAGTTTCAGTGGGTTTTGTCGGCGATGGCGGAATGAACACTGGCCGTACGTGGGAAGCGATCAATATGGCAGTGATTTACAAGTTGCCATACATCATCGTGGTTGATAACAACCAATACGCAGTAGAAACATTTGTTGATCGCGTTACTGGCGGCAAAGACATTGCAAAACGCGCAGCAGGTTTTGGTCTTCCCTCATACACAATTAACGGACAGAATGTTTTGGAAGTACATCAATATGTCAGCGAAGCACGAGAGCGTGCGCTAAAAGGCGAAGGCCCAACATTTATCAATGCTCTGACATATCGTTACTACGGCCATAACGTGGGTGAGAAAGGTCAATATCGCACCCAAGATGAAATCGCTGACTGGCGACAGAATCGCGATCCCATCGATGGTTTTAGTTCGCACTTAATTTCCGAAGGCGTTATTACTGCTGATGCGTTTGAAGCGATGAAAGCAGATGTCACAAAAGAAATTGATGAGGCGGTGGCGTTTGCAGAATCGTCGCCCGAGCCGGATCCGGCTTCCATCATGGTTGATGTTGATTCTGGACTCTTGGGGGTAAGCAAATAATGAGCGCTACAGATACCGCAGCACGTACAGCTAACCCATCGTATTCAGAAGCCTTTCAACAAGGTGTTCGCGAAGAGATGCAATCCAACGAAGGAATTTTCATCATCGGAACAGATCTCATAGAGCGAGGTGGGCACTTCGCTCAAGTGAAGGGCATTGCGCAGGAATTTGGCGAAAACCGAGTGAAAGATGCGCCAATTTCCGAAGCGGCAATGGTTGCAGGTGGAATGGGCGCTGCAATGTACGGATGCCATCCGATTGTTGATTTGAACTTCATCGACTTTTCCTTGGGAGCGATGGATGAAATCATCAATCAGGCGGCGAAAATCCGATTCATGTTCGGGCAACCCGTTCCACTTGTTATTCGTGCAACGTCAGGTGTCGCCCTCGGCGGTGCGCACCACTCAAACGCGCTCGAATCACTCTTTGCACACACTGCTGGACTTTCACTTGCAGTGCCATCACGACCATGGGATGTGAAGGGCTTAATTAAAACTGCGCTTCGCACACCAGATCCAGTTGTTTTCTTAATGCATAAGAAACTTTCTGGTGTTCGTGGCGAAATTGATCCAGCGAATAATTTGATTCCATTTGGAAAAGCAAACTCGCTTCGAAGTGGAAAAGATTGCGCAATCATCACGTACGGATATACAACAGTGACAGCGCTGAAAGCTGCGCAAGAGCTTGAGAAGTCCGGAACCGATGTAGAAGTTATCGACCTTCGCACTCTTTATCCACTTGATACAGATGCAATCAATGCTGCAGTTCAGAAGTATGGTCGCATTGTTGTTGTCGATGAAGCACCAATGTTTGCATCAATTACTGCAGAGATTGCCGCAACTGCAACTGAACATAACTTCAAATATCTCAAGGGACCTATCGTTCGCCTCGGTGGCGTTCGTGCACCAATCAGTGCAAACCCCAAGATGTCTGATGCTGCGATTCCTTCAGTGCAAGGAATCATTGATGCTGTTAATAAAGTTATGGCCTACTAGGTAAGGAGCTCCACGTGTCACTCTCAGTATTTGATCTCAGCAATAAAACCGTAGTCATTACTGGTGCGGCCGGTGGAATTGGTTCTGCAACAGCCCACCAACTTGGTGGCGCTGGTGCGCGACTTGCATGCTCTGATATTGATCAGAGCGCACTTGATCGCCTGAAAGGCGAGCTCGTCGCTAAAGGAATTAATGTGACGACATACCTAAGTAACTCAAGCGTTGAGTCAGATGTCATTACTCTCTATCAATCAATAAAGCGCGATCTTGGCGTGCCAGATATCCTCGTCAATAACGCTGCAGCCGGTATTCATACCCCACCACAAGATACGTCAAATACTGAGTGGGATCGTGTGATGGCGACTTCACTTACTGGTTACTTCATGAACGCTCGTGAATTTTCCAAACTTGTTTTGGCAGCGAAAAAACCTGCGGCAGTGGTGAACATTGCTTCTATTGCGGGAAGTTCTGCAATCGGTCGCGGAAACTTTGCATACTCAGTCGCTAAAGGTGGCGTCATTCAAATGACTCGCGAGTTAGCAATTGAATGGGCGACATCAAAGATTCGTGTCAATGCGATTCAACCATGTTCAGTCAATACACCTGGTTGGCGCAAATGGGTTGAGACCGAAGGCGAGAAAGCACAGATTCTGATGAACCGTTTGTTGCAAGGAATTCCAATGGGACGTGTTGCCGAACCAGAAGATATTGCTAACGCGGTTCATTATCTATCAAGTGATGCTGCATCAATGGTGACAGGAGTTATCCTTCCAGTTGATGGCGGCAATCTCTCATTTAACGCTGGTGGAAATTTAGGTCTTACTCCTAATACGTTGCACGACCACCCGATAAATCGAAAGTAAATCCAGTTGTAAAGCTGCATTCTGGCGAAACAATCCACGCTGCCAAATTTGCTACTTCTTCAGGTTTACCAAGTCGACCCATAGGAATTCTCGATTTCAAAAGCGTCATTTGTGCTTCAGAAAAGCTCGCTGACATTGGAGATTCAATAAGCGCCGGTGCCATCGCATTAATTGTCACGCCAGAATCTGGGTACTCCTTACCGACTGATTTCACCATCGCGATGATTCCAGCTTTTGTCGCTGAGTATGCGACCAGGAATGGATTTCCTTCTTTGCCGCTAATACTTGCTAAGTGCAAAATGCGACCATACTTCCGAGCTGCCATTCCAGCAATGACCGCTTTCGTTAACACAACTGCGCTACGCAAATTGACTCGGTAGACAAAATCAAAATCATCAATCTCTAAATCTTCAATCTTCATTCCGTTTTTTCCTAAAATGCCAACGCAATTCACAAGTCCATGAAGTGGGCCAAAATGTTTCTCTGCTTGGTGCACTGATTGAATGATGGAGTCGTCATTAGTGAAATCCGCAGTAATCGGATAAATAGAATCTTTAGAAGTCGAGTCATTTGAAGCGAGTTCATTTATTGCTTGGGTATTGATATCGATCGCGGATACTTTGGCACCACGAGCGGCGAGCTCTAGCGTGATCACTCGGCCAATTCCGCTTCCTGCGCCTGATACGTAAAAGTGCTGTCCCGCAATAGGTGATGCGCTTTTCATGAATACCTCGACTTCCCATACCGAATGCGGTTTACTACAATTATCACCGCACAATACTTCACATTGAGACATGGATTGGGATATGTCAGAAAATCTTTAGGTCTTGCAACGCGCAGAGTTCTTGCCGATGTTGTCACCGATGATCTCCGTGAAGCGATTGTCACTCATGAACTTCAACCAGGTTCTCGACTTACTGAAGATGATCTAGCCGCTCAACTCGGTGTTTCTCGCGGTCCAGTTCGAGAAGCGCTTCTTCGATTAGAGCGTGAAGGACTTATCCATATCGAACGCCATCGCGGTGCGCGCGTTGCTTCATGGACTCGAAACGATATTGAAGAGATTTATTCACTCCGCGGTGAATTAGAGAAGCTCGCACTCGAGTGGGCATGTAAGAACGCAACAGATGAAGATTTCGATCGCGTTGAAGCAATTCTTGAAGAGTACGAAAACCTTCCTTCCAATGGCCGTACCCCACGAGAAGTAGCAAAGCTAGATCTCGCATTTCACACCGGGTTGTTTGCAGCAGCGCATCACGAACGGTTATTCCGTTCATGGGAAGTTCTCTGCTCACAATTCCATGCGTTCTTGGTCTACACCTGGTCGCAAGATGAAAAAGTAAATAAAGCGTTGATGCCAAACTGGGGACCTGATCACCGAAAGATTCTCAATCTCGTTAAAGCAAAAGATGTAAATGGTGCCAAGAAAGAGATGTCAGGGCACGTATTACGTGGCTATCAACGAGTCTCTAAACATTTCCCAGAACACCACACAAAGAAAACAACAAAGAAGAGCCCAGCAAAGCCTGCTACAAAGAGCGCTAAGAAATCTAAAGCTAAGTAAATTAAACGCTAAGAAATTTAAGCGCAAAAATCTTATCGCGCGAGCGATGCATCCAATTCAGTAATTTGTTTCCAAATCGCTTCTGAGATTGTAATTGCGCTGCTATTTCGCGCTCTAAATTGGCTCTCTACTTCACCTGGCAAGAGGACTGGTCGTTTGGGATCAACCGGAGTAGTCGATTTAATTTTCTTTACCGATTCTTTAATATCGTCAGCAAAACCTTGATCTCCAGCAAAAAACTTCGGATCGTAGGCTGTTAAAACAGTGCCATTTCCGCGTGAATACGCTTGGGTAGTCGAGGGATGGCCACCAGATAACGCGCCACCAACTAATTCGATGAGCAAGCTCATGCAATAACCTTTGTGACCACCAAAGGGAAGAAGCGCACCACCACTGTAAAAAGCTTCTGGTTCAGTGCTCTCTTTGCCATCTTTATCAACAACAATTCCAAGTGGAATCTTCTGACCGTTTGCGCGCGCCACTCGAAGTTTTCCTTCAGCCGATGCTGCGGTAGCAAAATCAATCACCATGGGTTCACCTTCGCTAGGGATTGCAGCAGCAAATGGATTAGTTCCAAATAAGCGTTCCCTACCGCCGAATGCAGCAACTGATGGATCAGAGTTACACCACATCATCGCAACAAGGCCATCGCTGGCAAGGTTCTCTACATACTCACCAAGTCGACCAATGTGATTAACATTTTTAATCGTGATCGTTGCAGTTCCAAATTCTTCGGTCTTCTTCTTCAGAATTCCGACAGCGAATTTGCAAGCAATCTGACCCCAACCCCATGAACCATCAATCATTGCGGTTGCGCCTCGATCGGAAATAACGCTCGGAGTTGCGTCGGCAATCACGGTGCCTTTCTGAACGAAGCTGACATATTCCACGAGTCGAATAACGCCATGAGATGCATGGCCAACTTCTTGCGCTTTCACTAGTGATTCAGCGACAGAGAGTGCGCGCTCGTCTGGGGTACCAACATTGGCGAGGATGCGAGCGGCCACTGTGCGCATATCGCTACGTGTGACCTGAATTTCTGAGATTTCCTGTGACATTCCTTGACCCTACCTCGCTAATCGTTAACAATTGACAACTTGAGGGTATCGGTCAAAATCCAATAAATCAACGCTCAATTGAATGGAGAAATAATGAAAGTCACGGGAATTGAAACCATTCGATTAGCCGAATACCCAGCGATTCTCTTCCTGCAAGTCCATACCGATGAAGGCCTTATTGGTCTGGGTGAAAATTGTGTTGGCGTTGAAACCGTTGAAGCATTTATTCACGAATCAATTGCGCCACGAATTCTCGGCAAAGATCCACTCGCAATTAACGCAATGGCTGAAGTTCTCCATCAAGATTTTCTTGGTTTCCAAGGATCTGGTGTTGCAGTTCGCGCAGCATCCAGTATTGATATCGCTCTCTGGGATTGCTAGGTCAGGCCACAGGAAAATCCATTTATGAACTTCTCGGCGGAAAAGTTCGAGAGAAGATTCGTGCATACAACACGTGCGCAGGTACTGCGTATGCAAAAGGTTCATCAAATATCGATCGAAATCGTTCCGCACAAATCGGTACACCAGGCGATGGCGATTACGAAGATCTTGTAGCTTTCCTCAACGAACCAGAACGACTTGTCTCATCACTTAAAGCACAAGGTTTTACAGCGATGAAGATATGGCCATTTGATGAAGCTGCGATGCGTTCCGGCGGACAGACAATTGATAAGAAAGATTTGGCAGAAGGCGTCTCCATTATGCAACGTGCTCGCCAGGCCGCAGGAAATGATTTCGACATTATGTTGGAGATGCATTCACTCTGGTCTTCACCTGCTGCCACTGTTATCGCTCGCGCCGTAGAAGATCTTGATTTATTCTGGATTGAAGATGCGCTTCGTCACGAAAGTACAGATGCGCTCATTCGCTTTAAGAATTCCCATCGAATTCCAGTAACAACAGGTGAAACCACTGGTACTCGCTGGGATTACCTACGGTTATTCAAATCTGGCGCAGTCGATCACATCATGCTTGATCCAGGCTGGGTAGGTGGAATTACTGAAGCCCGCCACGTTATTTCGCTCGCATCGACATTCGGTATTCCAGTTGCACCGCACGATTGCACTGGCCCGGTAGTTCTTACTGTCGGTACTCATCTTGGAGTTTCTCATCCAACTGTTGAACTTCAAGAGATGGTACGTGCGTATTACTACGGTTGGTATCAAGAGATGGTTACTGAACTTCCACTTTATGAAAACGGATTTATCACTCCACCAACCGGCCCTGGCCTTGGCACAAAACTACAACCAGGAATTAACACTCGAAGTGATGCGATTGTTCGCTGGAGTCGTGTTGGCAAATAAATATTTACTTGGTTTAGATGTTGGAACGAGTGCGGTAAAAGCGCTCTTTATTGATCCGGATACAAACCAGATCTTTAAAGATGAAGCAAAGATTGCCACTCATGATAAATCACCAGAAGTTGAGCAGAACGCTGATGATTATCTCGATGCCATCAAAGCAATCGCTACTCGAAATCACGAGAAGATAAAACTTGTAACAGCGATTGGCTTATCTGGTCACACTCCTTCAGTGGTCTGTGTTGATGGTTCAGGCACGCCAGTTTTTCCGGTCATGATCTGGCAAGACAATCGAGCAACAAAAGAAGCGGACGAATTAAAAGCTCGGTATGGAAATCCACTGCCAGTCATTGGCACATCACTTCCATGGGCGGCAAGCGCATGTCCAGCAAAACTTTTTTGGCTAAGTCGACACCACCCTGATGTTGTAAGTAAAACTCGATGGGTTTTGCAACCAAAAGATTACGTGGGATTTCATCTCACTGGAAGTGCAATTTCCGACGCGTGGTCGACAAAAGGGCTTTGTAATACTCAAACATTGAAGCCCACTACTGAATTATTGAGCCATATCGGCTGGTCAGATTCGGTCGTACCTGAGCTGAGAGATGGTTACCAATCCCGTGGAAACATTACGTCTCACGGCGCCGCGCGAACTGGTTTACCCGTAGGAATTCC
>RFMS01000019.1 GCA_009927575.1 Actinomycetota bacterium | reverse complement strand
GTTCCCTGTTCTCGCCTAATGAATTCAATCGTTCCATTAAGTTCATTCTCGGTAAGTGTTTTGACAATTTGTAACCCAAGATTGGCAGCAGTTTCTGGTGTGAAATCTTCAGCTACGCCTTTGCCATTATCTATAACCGACACTTTGCATGAATTGTCATTAGATGAAACTGAAATCTCCAAATAATTGCCGATCTCGGCAAGGCCGTGTTCGAGGGCATTGTGAATTAATTCGGTCAATACCAAGGCCAATGGAGTGGCAATAATTGATGGAAAGCCACCAAATTCACCGCTTCGTTTAATTTCAATTTCATTTGTTCGAGCGCTTACTTCGATTGCGTTAGCAAGAATTCGATTGATTACTTCATCAAAAGCGACGATTTCTTGTGAATGCGAAGAGAGCGTTTCGTGCACTATTGCTATGGAGGCAACTCGGCGTACCGCTTCTTCTAAGGCTTGTGATGCTTTAGGGTCTTCAATACGGCGTGATTGCAGACGTAAGAGCGCTGACACAGTTTGTAAATTATTCTTCACGCGATGATGAATTTCTCGAATTGTGGCGTCTTTCGTGATGAGAGCTTTATCTCGACGCTTTAATTCTGTGATGTTATGAGCAAGCACAATTGCTCCAATGCGATCACTTCCCTGCTTCAGTGGAATTGCTAAGAGATCAATAGTTCCTGCCGACGTATCAAATTCATCACGTCGCAAAGTTTTGCCACTCATCACTACGCGCCAATTCTCTTCTCGTGGCTGTCGAATCGGTGAGCGTTCCGCCAATGAATCAAGAATTTCGCCAAAATTGTGATGTTCAAGTTCGCTATTCCACCCGATGAAGTGAAGTGCCGAGATTGCGTTCGGACTTGCGTAGGTGACTACGCCATTGACATCAAGTCGAATCAATCCGTCACCAACTCGTGGCGCTGATTCGGAAGCGTAGAAGTTACCCGGAATAGGAAAATTTCCCTCAGCGACCATTCGATAAATTTTGTGAGCGATTTCGCGGTAATTAAGTTCTAATTTTGAAGGCGTCTTCATTGTTTCGATATTTCGATATCGGGAAATGACGGCAATAACTCGACCATCGAAGAGTACTGGGACTGTCTCTTCTTTGATTTGAAAATCGCCAAACGGTTCTTGTTCGGTGTCGCGAATAATTTCACCTTGTGAAAGCGTCTGGTCAATTCTGGTTCGAGCGCCCCATAAAATTTCTTCACCGACAATATCGTTAACAAAAACTGTTGCAGCAGTGGTTGGTCGAATATGTGCCAGCGCAATATGTCCTTCTGGCCAGGATCGATAATCTGCGCGAACCGGTGCCCAGAGTGTTAAATCAGCAAATGAAAGATCAGCGAGTAATTGCCATTCAGAGATAAGTTCAGATAGTCGTGCCACATCCGCTTCAGTTAAGGCAGTACGACGAATCATCTGCTCGCGAAATGTTGGCACGGGCAAAGCCTAGCGAGTGGTTAGCTTTCGATATGCCGGGCGATTTCTCCTATTGATCTTCGCAGCGCAGACCGTGGGGCAATCTCTTTCAAAGTGGTGTGCTGTGTTCGCGTTCGCTCAGTGACGGAGTGATCTAATGGGAGAAGAAATTTTGCACCAGGCGCGCTCTCTTTAAATGTTTTTTCATGAGAACGAAACCATCGCGAATTTCCAAGTTGGTTAAGCACAAAGATGATCTCCTGTCGCGCAGGTAAGTTACGGCGCTCTAAAAGAAATTGTTCGAGATGAGCCAATGATCGGTCGTCCGCTTTGACTACGTAAATTAACGTCGAACAACTCTCCAACCATTGCGCTTGGTATCGTCCAGAACTACGACGATCAGTCAAAATTTCATTGATATTTTTCACTGGACCGATATCGACGATGTAACGACGATCTCGCTCAAGTGAATCTCGTGAAAATTCTCGCTCAGTAACTAAGTGGAAATTTGGTGAGAGGGTGTAAC
Organism: Actinomycetota bacterium; assembly: GCA_009927575.1. Taxonomy (GTDB): domain Bacteria; phylum Actinomycetota; class Actinomycetes; order Nanopelagicales; family Nanopelagicaceae; genus UBA7398. Next base: position 232 of record RFMS01000019.1, on the reverse strand, counting down.
GCTTTTCGTCGCTCCACTTGAGATCATTGAGCCCCAAGAGATAAGCCAGAGTTGCATTATTGATATCTGAATCAACCAAAGTAACGGTCTGGAATTCAGAGAGCTCGCTCGCGAGGTTGAGAGCGAGCGTGGATCGACCTGGTGATCCCATCGTTCCTGTAATCCCAATTGCCGACACCAATCGTCTTGGCGGACTAGTTCGATGCACCATCGGTGCACGGATATGTGTCGC
>RFMS01000101.1 GCA_009927575.1 Actinomycetota bacterium | reverse complement strand
GAATTCACGAGTGCGGAAAATGAAGTTACCTGGTGTAATTTCGTTACGGAATGATTTTCCGATTTGGCCGATACCAAATGGTGGTTTCTTACGCGCTGTCGTTGCCACGTTTTCAAAATTGATAAAGATTCCTTGCGCAGTTTCAGGCCGCATATATGCAAGACCTGATTCATCTTCTACTGGTCCAAGGTAAGTTTTTAATAACCCAGAGAATTGTTTTGGCGCAGTAAATTTTCCCTTGTTGCCACAGTTCGGGCAGTTCACTTCATCAAGTGATGCTGGCTTCTTCTTATGTTTTGCTTCGTAAGCATCTTCAAGATGGTCTGCACGATAACGTTTATGACATTCGGTGCACTCAGTGAGTGGGTCGGTAAATGTTTCTACGTGGCCAGATGCTTCCCATACTTCTCGCGCAAGAATGACGCACGAATCAAGACCGACAACATCTTCGCGTCCCATCACCATCGATTTCCACCATTGGCGCTTTACATTGTTTTTTAACTCAACACCAAGCGGACCGTAATCCCATGATGCGCGAAGACCACCATAAATTTCTGACGAGGGATAAACAAAGCCACGACGCTTTGCAAGTGAGACGATGACATCGAGACGATCTTGGGCCATGGTGTTCTCCATCCGGCTGGCTGTCGGCGGTGCGCACCGGTCGCAGTGTGTTCACTGGGCGCAGGGCGCTAGTTTACGATGGGTATATGAATATCGCGATCGTCCTTGCTGCAGTTACTGCACTTGCAACGACCGCTGGTGGTGCGCTCGCGCTTCGATCTCGAGATCGCCTCCATCTTGTTCTTGGACTTTCCGCTGGCCTCTTGTTGGGATTGGTGAGTTTTGACCTACTCCCCGAGGTCTTTGATGCAAGCCAATCAATTACTGGTGGCGTGCGAACCATTTCCATCGCAATCATTGTGGGATTTCTCTTCCTCCACTTTGTTGAACAATTCTTCGGCTCACATGAACCAGCTGAATCCGATTACGGCCACGAGCATTCACACGCCGCGCATATTGCTGGCACCCTCGGTGCACTTGCGATGGGCGGTCATGTATTCCTCGATGGCGTCGCACTTGGTGTTGCCTTTCAAGTCTCCAACAAACTTGGAGTTGCCGTGTTTATCGCGCTGTTAACACATGCATTTAGCGATGGTCTCAATACTGTTTCATTGCTGATTAAGACTGGTTCCTGGAATAAGCGGGCAACCTGGTTACTTGGCGTTGATGCGCTTGCTCGCATTGGTGGCGCATCACTTGGAACGTATGTTGCATTTAGCGATTCCTCGCTCGCGATTTATCTCGCGCTCTTCTCCGGTTTCCTCATTTATCTCGCTACTTCACATATTTTGCCGGAGGCGCATTCTCGCCACCCATCTCGACTAACGATGGCTGCGACGGTAGTTGGAGTTGCTGCGATGTGGCTTGTAGTTTCCACGCTAGGTTAAATCTTCAAAGACGTTAATTCGTGAAATTACGCCTTTCCAAATCTCCGCTCGCGACCTGCATAAATCTCAATCGCTTTCCATAATGTTTCGCGCGTGACATCTGGCCAAAGGACATCCATAAATACCATCTCGGCATAGGCAGATTGCCAGAGTAAGAAATTCGATGTTCGTTGTTCGCCTGATGAGCGCAAGAAGAGATCAACATCGCTCATAGTTGGTTCATCAAGATATTTGGAGAAGAGTTTTTCATTAATCTGATCTGGCTTTATTCGTTTTTTGGCAACATCCTGCGCTAAAAGCGCCGCAGCATCTGCAATCTCTGCGCGACCGCCATAATTCACACACATATTAAGTGTCAGTTTCTTATTCCGCTTGGTGAGCTCTTCTGCTTCAAGTAGCTCATTCATGACAGATTTCCATAACTTTTGCGGGCGTCCGACCCATCGAATTCGCACACCCATCTCATTCATTTGATCGCGCCGTCGTCGAATTACTTCACGATTAAAACCCATTAAGAATTTCACTTCATCTGGCGATCGTCGCCAATTTTCAGTAGAGAATGCGTATGCGCTTAACTCTTTCACGCCAATAAGAAGTGCGCCTTCAACAACATCAAAGAGCGCTGCTTCACCAGCTTCATGACCTTTAGTTCGTGGCAACCCTCGTTGTTTGGCCCATCGACCATTTCCATCCATCACAAGCGCCACATGGTGTGGGATTGCAGATTTCGGAAGTCGCGGTGGCAACATTTTTTTCTCTGAAGGTTTCTTCACGATGAGACTCTTTCAACCATCGGCAAACTTCGCAAGCCTCGCTCTAAATGCCATTGCAGATACGCCGCGACTAACCCCGATGCTTCGCGGCGATGGCGAAGTTCACTCTCATCAGCGCGCTCCCAATTTCCAGTCAGAAGATCTGCCATGAGTTCAAGCGTGGATGGCGATGGCGTTGCCGATGCAGATGGTTTGCATTCAACACAGACTGATCCGCCACCCATCAATGAGAAATACTTATGTGGTCCTGGTACATCACACCGTGAACAATTTGTCATCGATGGCGCATATCCTGCAACAGATAACGAACGAAGTAGGTACGCATCAAGAATGAGTGATGCATCATGTGACTCGTGAGCAAGCGCCTTCAGCGCTCCGACTACAAGTAAATAATGTTGTAACGCTGGTTCATGTTCATTAGCGGTAAATCGTTCTGCCGCTTCCAGAATTGCATGCGCAACAGTCCACTTCTGATAATCCTGCGAGATTGCATCACCGTAATTTTCAACGCTCTCCACTTGAGTAACAACATCAAAAGTTTTTCCGGTATATAACTGAATATCGACATGGCTCGCCGGCTCTAATCGCGCGCCAAACTTTGATTTCGTGCGTCGAACGCCTTTTGCCACTGCACGTAATCGACCGTGTTCTTTCGTGAAGAGCGTGACTATGCGATCTGCTTCGCCCAATTTCTGGGTTCGCAATACCAACGCTTGATCACGATAGACCGCCACGGTCACACCGTAACGAAGGAAGTTAGCGAAGTGCGCGATTGACCGCCGACACCACTGCTTTCAGGGATGCTGTCGTCGTGCTGGGGTCAATTCCGACGCCCCAGAATGTTCCGCCATTAATTGTGCATTCAAGGTATGCCGCTGCGCTGGCATCGCCACCGGCAGACATCGCATGTTCGAAGTAATCGGCAACTTGAACATCAACGCCATGTGCTTGCAATAAGTGACAGAAAGCAGAGATTGGACCATTACCTTTTCCTGACAAGGTAATTTCTTTTCCGCCATCAAGTAATGAAACGGTGAGTTCAACGCCTTTGTCCGGTGATGAAGTTTGAGTGAGTGACTCTAAGCGGAAACGTCCCCACTTATTAGTATCGCTCGGTAAATATTCATCAAGGAATATCTCCCACATTGCATCGGCAAGAACTTCGCCACCTTGATCATCAGTATGCGCCTGAATGACTTGGCTAAATTCAATTTGGAGACGTCGTGGCAATTCAAGGTGATGCTCAGTTTTCATAATGTAGGCAACGCCACCTTTACCTGATTGGCTGTTGACTCGAATCACTGCTTCATAGGTGCGACCAATATCTTTTGGATCGATTGGAAGGTAAGGAACGCCCCACGTAAATTCATCAACAGGTGTAGAGCCTGCATCTTTTGCTAATTGCTCTAAACCTTTCTTGATTGCATCTTGATGTGAACCAGAGAATGCAGTGAAGACTAAATCTCCACCATACGGATGGCGCTCTGGTACGCGTAGTTGATTGCAATATTCAACAGTTCTACGAATCTCAGGAATATTAGAGAAATCAATCTGTGGGTCGATGCCATGGCTTAAGAGATTCATGCCAAGAGTTACGAGACAGACGTTTCCGGTTCGCTCACCATTTCCAAAGAGCGTTCCTTCAATGCGATCTGCGCCAGCTAAATATCCCAGCTCTGCTGCCGCAACACCGGTACCGCGATCGTTATGAGGATGAAGGCTTAAAACAATACTGTCGCGACGTTTGAGATTTCGGTGCATCCACTCGATTGAATCTGCGTAAATATTTGGCGTTGCCATTTCCACTGTTGCTGGCAGATTGATGATGGTCTTCCAACTTGGCGTTGGTTTCCACACATCCGTCACCGCATCACAGACTTCTAGGGCATATTCCAATTCGGTTCCGGTATAGGACTCCGGCGAATATTCGAATGAAACCGCAGTTCCTTTCACGCTATCCATAAGCGAAAGGCAGAGTTCTGCGCCATCTGTAGCGATCTTTTTAATTCCTGCACGGTCTTGTCCGAAAACGACTCGTCGCTGCAAAACTGATGTCGAGTTGTAAAGATGAACTACCGCTTGCTTTGCTCCCTTGATCGCCTCATATGTTCGCTTAATAAGCGGTTCACGAGACTGAGTGAGAACTTGGATGATGACATCATCTGGAATGAGTCCATCCTCAATAATTTTTCTGACGAAATCAAAATCGGTCTGGCTCGCTGATGGGAAACCCACTTCGATCTCTTTGTATCCCATAGCGACCAAGAGTTTGAACATCGCCAACTTGCGATCTGAATCCATTGGATCAATTAGCGCTTGATTACCGTCGCGCAGATCAACTGAGCACCATTGCGGTGCTTTCGTCATAGTCTTTGTTGGCCAGGTTCGATCGGTAAATCCTTCGCGATACTGTGGAATCGATGCAAAGGGATTGAAGAACGCATATCGAGACACAGGCATCGATGATGCGCGTTGCTGCGGAAAATTACTGTGCTGGGAATTCATCTTTACTCCTCATAAAAAAATTCGTTGTACTGGCGGGCGTTGGTCTTTACCGGCGACGTCAAACCCCGCGACGAGGGGACCGGTTACTTGGCCCCGCCGCGGCAGCGAAGGAGGAGTGCTGAAAGTAGTTCGCTGCGCAACATGGCGAAAGAGTAACGCGAGCGCTAAAGAACTGGCAAATATCGATCGAGTTCATAAGCAGAGACCTGGCGTCGATACTCCTGCCACTCGGCCCGCTTATTTCGAAGGAAGAATTCAAAGACATCTTCGCCCAACGTTTCACGAACTAAATCGCTCGCTTCCATCGCAGAAATAGCTTCGTTGAGATTGGTTGGTAACGTTTTCGCCGGTTCAATCTTCTCTAGCGGATATTTCTCGGTAATTCCACGGAGCCCAGCAGCGATCGTCACGGCAAATGCTAAGTAAGGATTACACGCTGAATCTGGTGATCGGAATTCAATGCGAGTTGAATGCGGTTTATTGGGTTTATACATCGGCAATCGCACGAGTGCGCTTCGATTGTTATGACCCCACGAAATTGTT
>RFMS01000132.1 GCA_009927575.1 Actinomycetota bacterium | reverse complement strand
ACCGTTCTGCATCACGATTGATTTTGAAACGCTCGATGATCACGCAGTAACGATTCGCGAACGTGACACGATGAAACAAGAACGTATCGCCATTGATCAAGTAGAGGCGTGGTTAGCTCCCAAACTTCTCGGATGCTAAAAACAGCGCTACGACTTCCCATCACAAATGGGAAATTTCCAGATGGTGGAGTAGTTCTCGATCCGCCAGTTGTGCTCGCTCCGATGGCGGGTATTACAAATTCTGCATTTCGATTGTTATGTCGAGAGCAAGGTGCAGGTTTATTTGTTTCAGAGATGGTGACGGCACGTGCGCTGACCGAACGTAATGAAGAGACGCTTCGAATGATCGTTCCGGGGGAGGGTGAAACTCCGCGTTCCGTACAACTGTATTCAACTAATCCAATAGATATGGCTCGCGCAGTAGCGATGATTGGTAGCGAAGATTTAGCCGATCACATCGATATGAACTTTGGTTGTCCGGTTCCGAAAGTCACACGCAAAGGTGGTGGCGCTGCTCTTCCGTATAAACAAATCTCTTCGCAGCGATAGTGAAAGCTGCAGTTGATACCGCCACCCTTTTGGAATTCCTGTTACGGTAAAGATGCGAGTCGGTATTGATGACGAGCACCATACGTACTTAGAAGCAGGACGTATTGCGGCCGAGTTAGGTGTCGCGTGGGTAGCACTTCACGCACGAACTGCTGCTCAGTTCTATGAAGGTAAATCAGATTGGTCAACGATTGCGCGCTTAGTTGAACATCTTGCTCCGTTTGGCACACCAGTCTTAGGAAATGGCGATATCTGGTCCGGTAACGATGGCATAGCGATGATGCGCGATACGGGTTGCGCGGGAGTTGTCGTTGGTCGCGGTTGTCTTGGCAGACCTTGGCTCTTCGCCGATTTGGTGCGCGCATTTAACGGCGAGAGCGCGCGACCATTGCCACGACTCTTTGAAGTGCGCGAAGTGATTTTTCGTCACGCACAATTACTTGCAGAGTATTTTGAAAACGAACATCGTGCCTGTCGAGATCTTCGAAAACATATGGCTTGGTATCTCAAAGGATTTCGTGTTGAAGGAGATCTTCGAAGTCGGTTTGGCATGGTTTCTTCATTAAGTGAATTGCGCTTACTTCTCGATCAATTAGTCGATCAGCCATATCCAGAAGCAATTGGCGATGCGCCACGTGGTCGCACAAGTCATGGTCGACCGGTCACTCTTCCCGATGGTTGGTTGAATGATCCTTACGAGTTCGCTGATGTTGCTGGCGATGATGCAGGTACCGGCGGCTGATGTTTATCATTCGATTTATCCGACGGATAATCTCTTTCGTAATCCTCCTTGTGATCATTGCAGTGGGCTGGCCGGTGGGATTGGTCTGGTTTGCCGCACATAATCCAACAATCCGAAGTGCAGATGTGATTGTTGTACTCGGAGCAGCACAATTAGATGGCCGACCAGGGGAAGTACTCACTGCTCGTTTAAAAGAGACAGAGCGAATTTATACATTAGGTTACGCAAAGCGAATTATCACTGTAGGTGCAGGAGCACCTGGCGATCGCACAACAGAAGCGGCTGCAAGTAAGCGATGGCTAATCAATAATGGTGTACCTGCAAGTGCAATCACTGCCATCGCTAAAGGGCGAGATACTTATGCAAGTACGATTGCATATGTCGACGAGATGAAAACTCGAAGCCGTAAAGATGTCATCATCGTGACCGATCCGTATCACTGTAAACGCGCAATGACGATGGCAAATGACAAAGGACTTGTCGCTACCTGTTCACCAGCACAGACTGGACCATCATCGATAAGCAAGGCAGGTCTTCCATACATCATTCGCGAAACAAAGGCGTATCTTGCCTACATCACGCTTGGTCGCCGTGGCATTCATATCAGCGACCGGAATCAATAGGCTTTCGATATGGCGCTGCGACCTGCACATGAACATCCTGAATACACGCCATCCGATCGCGAACGATTTCTTGATGAACCAGCTAAACGTCCTGGGCGGACGGAGTTCGCTCGAGATCGTGCGCGCATCATTCATTCGTTTGCACTTCGACGATTAGCTGCCAAAACACAAGTTGCAGTTCCTTGGTTGAGTGATTTTCCTCGAACTCGTCTTTCGCATTCATTGGAGTGTGCGCAAGTTGGTCGCGAACTTGGCGCAGCGCTTGGTGCTGATCCAGATCTGATGGAAGGGGCGTGTTTAGCGCACGACATTGGACATCCACCATTCGGCCATAATGGTGAAGTAGCGCTTGATGAAGCGGCGCAAGAGTGTGGCGGTTTTGAAGGCAATGCTCAGAGTTTTCGTCTACTGACGCGCATCGAAGCCAAGACAGTAGATGAGAGTGGGCTTTCAGTTGGTTTAAATTTAACGCGCGCTTCACTTGATGCCGCATCAAAATATCCCTGGCCACGATCACAAGATCAAAGTTCGATTCGTAGAAAAAAGTACGGCGTATATGACGACGACCTAGAAATATTCACGTGGATGCGCGAAGGCACGCCTGATGGAAAAGTATCCATCGAAGCCCAAATCATGGATTGGTCAGATGATGTCTCGTATTCAGTGCATGACTTGGAAGATGGTTTAGTAACAGGAAAATTTACTTTTGAAAATATCTCACACGATATTTCTCTCTTACATCGAGTTGCTCAAGAGAACTATCTCGCCGATCTTCAAGAAAGTGAAACTCAAAGCGCGCTCACATCATTAACATCACTTTCATGTTGGCCAAAGAAATTTGATCGAAGCCATCGCGAACTAGCTAATTTGAAGGACTTAACGAGCCAACTCGTTGGACGTTATGCACTCGCCGCTGAACGTGAAACGCGTGCGAAATATGGCGATGGTGACTTGGTTCGGTATAACGCTGATCTCATAGTTCCACGAACACATCGCGTAGAAGTTGCGTTGTTAAAGGCAATTTCTGCTCACTACATCATCCTTGCCGATGAATCACAAGATCGTTACGCCAAACAGCGCGAAATCATTCACTCGCTCGTCTCGGCAATCCGTGCAGGAGCACCACAGACTCTCGAAAGTTTCTTCCTTCAAGAGTGGGAGCGAGCCGATAGCGAAGCAGCAAAACTTCGAGTTGTTATTGATCAAGTTGCTTCCTTGACCGATATGGGCGCAATCGCCCTGCATTCTGCGCTCGTGTTGAAATCGTAAAGAATCTATTGATTTTGAGACGACTATAGAATGGCGAACATGTCCGGACGAATTCGCGATGAAGATGTCTCATATGTTCGCGACCGTTCGCCCATTGATGAAGTTGTTGGCGAATACGTTCAACTAAAAAATGCAGGCGGGGGACAGAAGAAAGGTCTCTGTCCATTTCACGACGAGAAGTCACCATCTTTTCACGTCACTCCAAGTAAAGGTTTCTTCCATTGCTTTGGTTGCCAGACAGGTGGCGATGTCATTGCCTTTGTGATGAAGATGGAACATCTCACTTTTATGGAGACGATTGAGCGTCTGGCTGAGAATTGGTTACCAACTTACTTACGAGCAGAGCTCGGGCCAGCGTGCTCCTGTAGGTCAGCGCACTCGATTGGTAGCAGCGAATGTTGCCGCAGCCGAGTTCTATCAAGATCAGTTGCAACAACCTCATGCCGCTCATGGTCGCGAGTTCTTGCAGAAACGTGGCTTTGATAAATCAGCAGCGCAAATGTTCGGCGTAGGGTACGCACCAGATGAGTGGGATGCGCTAACAAAACATTTAATTGCCAAAGGATTCACGTTAGAAGAGATTTCACTTGCCGGACTATCCAAAGAAGGTCAACGCGGTCCAATTGATAGATTTCGTAATCGATTAACCTGGCCGATACGAGATACGTCAGGAGATGTTGTTGGTTTTGGCGCACGAAAATTGGCCAGCGATGATGTTGATCAAGGACCTAAATATTTAAATACGGCAGAGACGCCGATTTATAAGAAATCACAAGTTCTCTACGGCCTCGATCTCGCCAAAAAAGAGATCGCAAAGAAGCGACAGGCAGTGATTGTTGAGGGCTATACCGATGTGATGGCTGCCCATCTAGCAGGCGTCACCACCGCTGTTGCCACATGCGGCACAGCATTTGGTGATGATCACATTCGAATTCTCCGTCGATTACTTATGGATGATGACGCATTTCGCGGCGAAGTAATTTTCACATTTGATGGCGATGCCGCCGGACAAAAAGCCGCGCTTCGCGCATTTGATGATGATCAGAAATTTGTTGCCCAGACATTCGTTGCAGTAGAACCAAACGGGAAAGATCCTTGTGAACTCCGTCAAGAACATGGTGACGCGGCAGTTCGAGATCTCATTGCCCGCAGAGTTCCACTCTTTGAATTCGCAATTAAGAGTTCCATCTCAAATTACGATTTAAAAACACCAGAAGGACGAGTGGGTGCACTCAATGGCGTTGCACCTCTTATTAGCAAGATTCGCGATGCATCACTTCGACCAGAATATGTCCGCTCACTTGCTGGTTGGCTTGGTATGGAAGTAGAACTTGTCCAAGCAGCAGTTAAAAAAGGTGCGGTAGCCCAAACAACTGAGAAAATTGCGGAAGTACCAACACAGAGTTGGCGACCAGATCCCAGCGAACCTCGTTTAGTTTTAGAACGTGAAGTTTTAAAAGCACGATTACAAATGCCAGCCCTTTGTCGTACATGGAAAGAGATTGAAGAGAATGCATTTACTCATCCTGCGTATAAGAAGCTCCGCGAATTTATCGATACACAACCAGATCTCATGTCTATCGACATTGAGTCGGCAAATAGTGAGGAATTGAAATCGTTTATTACTGAGCTCACTGTTGAACCTATCCGAACCGATGGTGAAGTCTCAGATCGATATGTTTCGAGCATTATTGCCAGGTTACGAGAGTTGGCTTTGAGTCGTTCTATTGCAGAGATTAAATCAACGTTGCAACGCATTAATCCAGTCGAAAATGAATCTGAGTACAACAAGATTTTCGGCGATTTGCTCACTCTTGAGACTGCTCGTCGTAATCAGCATGAGATGGCAATTGGCGATATTTAGCCTGAAAATTTAGCGTCTAAAGCCTTTTCGGCTAGAGTTCGGCTTCAGCCGATCCCTGATAGCTCAATCGGCAGAGCAGCCGGCTGTTAACCGGCAGGTTCTTGGTTCGAGTCCAAGTCAGGGAGC